>JBFKIN010000055.1:0-11037 GCA_041632255.1 Oceanococcus sp.
ACCCTGGGTGCTGCTCAAAACCGTCTTGACATCAGCGCTGACGTGGCCGCTCTGACCGCTCAGACTGGCAACACCGCGGGCTGGGCCGCCCTCGTCATGGGGCCGGATACCGATGCCGCTGGTGCACATGTGTCGAATGCGGCCTACGACGGTGCATTCCTGCTGGCAACTGGTAATGGTGGTCAACAGGGTTACAGTGGCCTGCCAGTGATCGGTTTCGCGCTGGCGACGCTGAACTTCCCGAACCGCCCGGACCTGAGCTTCGGCAGCGCGGTGACACATAGCTACAGCCGTGCCGTGATCGACGCAGCTCCGGCTGTCACCGCCGTGGCGCCGTAAGCGAAAGCCTGATCGGACGACCTCTGACCTGAAGGTCGTCAACGTAACAAGTGCCGGCAGTGGAAACTGTCGGCACTTTTGTTTGTAGCAGCCGTAGGTATCTCTTTCTCATGATTCGCCTCTTTTGCGTTCTACTCGGTTTGAATTTGGCAGTGCCGGTATTCGCACAAAGCACGAACCCGGAATCACCCATAAGCCTAAGTAATGGTTTGGCATTGTCCGAATCCGATTACATCAGTGGCCTTCGCGCCCTTACCACGGAAGAATTACTGCAGCTCGAAGACAAGCCCGAATTGCAGATCCAGTTTGCGCTGCGCTTGCATTCGAATATCGCACTCGCCCGAGAAGCTCACTCCAAGCAATTGCACGAAGATCCAAAGGTCCAGGCTCTGATCGAACGATCTCGAAACTCCATCCTCGCTACTGCTCTGCTGCAGGGAATCCGCGATGAACTGGTCCAACCAGACCTGACACAACTCGCGCACGAACGCTATCTGGCGAACAAAGAGGTCTATCGTACGGAGGAGAAGAGACGAATTGCCCATATCCTCGTCACGGATATCTCCGTCTGCCCTTGCGAGGTAGATCCGCCAGAAGACAAGATCAGAGAATTGCATGCGAAATTGAAACTCGGCGCAGATTTCGCTGGCCTAGCCGCCGAGCATTCCCATGACATGGGGTCAAGAAACCAGGGCGGTGCCCTCCCCCGGTGGTTCGCCTTCGACGACGCCATGCCGGATTCCTTTCGTTCAGCCATGTTCTCTCTGCCGAATATCGGTGACATTTCCGAACCGTTCAAAACCAAGAATGGTTGGCATGTGATGAAATTGCTTGAAATCGAACCTTCGGTAATTCCCCCCTTCGAACAATTGCAGAAGCAGATCGAAAAGAAAATCTGGCTGGAACTGCAGAACAACGCGCTGGAGCGCGCACGTGCGTCGACTTATCCCCTGCCCGAGAATATCGACACCAAAGCCATCGATAATCTGATTGATCGGGTGAAGGCGGAGAGCGCTGCGCAATGAAAAAGGTCATCGCACTTGTCTTGTTCGGGGTGGCGATGTTTGCCGCAATCCTCTGGCAAGCTCAGAAACCGCCCAACACCGAATCGGCCAATGGCCCGGCAGCCGAGACTGCGGAGCAGGCGGAAGCCATCCTGCGCACACGCGCCAAACAACGCTGGGACGCGATCATCCGCAATGACTTCGCGGCCGCCTATGCGTTTGAGACGCCGTCCTACCGGGCCGTCAATGACCTGACAACCTTCATGACCCGGTTCGCCGGCCAGGTGTCGCGCGAAAATGTGAACATCGCCAGGGTTGAATTCGAAGACCCGTCGCTCGCCAAGGTCACCATTGAGCTGGAATTCAAGGCCGCGGTCTTCGGAACGATCATCGACAGCGTCAGTTATGACGTCGAAACCTGGGCGAGGATCGACGGACAATGGTGGCATTTGCCCAAGAACTAGGCGCACACGCATGACCCGGAAGGTCATCAACAAGTACTACGACAGCGAATTGACCGCGCAGGCCGTTGCCCGGGGCCAGCACCGTGGCTGGGTCGGCGGCATGTGGGAGGAAATCGGCCGGCTTCAGTTCGATTTCCTGACACAGTCCGGCCTGCAGCCCGGGTCCAAACTGCTGGACCTGGGCTGTGGTTGTTTCCGTGCGGGTGTCCACCTGATCGAATACCTGGAGAGCGGGCATTATTACGGCATGGACATCTCGCAGGACCTGCTGGATGCCGGCTACACCCAGGAGCTCGTGCCACGCGGCCTGCATACCCGGTTGCCGCGTGAGAATCTGCTGGTCAGCGAAGATTTCGAAGTCGAGCAATTTTCCACCTGCTTCGACACGGTGATCGCACAGTCCGTGTTCACCCACCTGTCCTTCAATCACCTGCGTCAGTGTCTCCAGCGACTGGCTCCCTGCGTGAAGGCGGGTGGCGTGTTTTACGCCACGGCTTTTCTCTGCCCGCCCGAACAGGGACTCACCGAGCCCCTCAAGCACCAGCCCGGCGGTATCACGACCTATCCGACCCGGGATCCCTTTCATTATCGGCGCGAAGATTTCGCCTATGCCGCGAGCGATCTGCCCTGGCGCACCGAGGTGATTGGGGATTGGGGACATCCCCGCAACCAGTCGATGATTGCCTACCATCGCACGGCCTGAACGCCGACGACCGACCGCCATGAACCACGTCATCAGCGCGCCGATCGCGGTTATCGGCATGCACCGCAGCGGCACCAGTTGCCTGGCCGGCAGCCTGGAAGAGGCCGGCCTGTACCTCGGACAGGTCAACCAGAAAGCCCCTGCCAACGCACGGGGCAACCGGGAAAACCGGGCCATCATGGATCTGCACGACGCCGTGCTGGCTGACAACCAGGCCTCCTGGCACACGCCCCGGACGGATTTGCGCTGGTCGCCTGAGCGCACGAATCGGCTCAAGGCCTTGATTGCCACCTATCCGGCCGATCAGGTCTGGGGATTCAAGGACCCGCGCAGCCTGTTCACCCTGGACGCCTGGTTCGAACAGATTCCGCAGTTGCGCCTCGTCGGCACCGTCCGCCACCCGCTCGCGGTCGCGGCATCCCTCCAGCGTCGCAACGACTTTCCGCTAGAACGCGGCCTGGCGATCTGGCAGGCCTACAACGCGCGCCTCCTCGCACAGTGGCGGCAGCGCCCTTTCCCGGTCATTGCCTTCGATCTGCCACCCGAAGCCTATCTGAGGAGCCTCGGCCGCATCGCCGACAGCCTGGCGCTACCGGGCCCCGAGGCCGGATTTCAATTCTTCAGCTCGCAACTGCGCAACGCCCCGCCGGCTCTGCCGGATGTGACCCTGCCGCCCGAGGTGGCGGCGCTGTACGCCACATTGCGCGACATCTGCGCCCAGGCGGCGCCGGTCTCGTGACTACCGCATCCGCGCCCCGTCTGAGCGTCATCGCCGTGTTTTACAACATGGCGCGCGAAGCCCCGCGCACGCTCTATTCCCTGTCAGCCGAATACCAGCGCGGCGTGACCGACGCGGACTATGAGGTGATCGCGGTCGACAACGGCTCGGCGCCGCCGCTGTCCAAAGAATCGGTCACCGATTTCGGTGGCAACTTCCGTCTGCTGACGATGGCCGACGCGCCGCCCTCACCGGCCGCCGCCATCAATCACGGGGTGGCGCAGGCCGCCGCGCCCCACGTGGGGATACTCATCGATGGGGCGCGCATGTCCTCGCCGGGCATGATCCGCGCTGCGTTGGATGCCCTCGAGGCGTTTCCGAATCCCGTCGTGTCCACCGTGGGATTCCACCTCGGGCCGGACATGCAGACGCGCTCGCCCGCCGCCGGATACAGCCAGGCTGTCGAGGACAGGCTGCTGGACCAGATCCAGTGGAAAGAAAATGGTTACCGCCTGTTCGAAAACAGTGCGCTGGCCGGTTCCAGCCGCAATGGCTGGTTTGGCGTGCTGGCCGAGAGCAATCTACTCTTTCTGCCCCGGCGCCTGTTCGACGCCCTGGGCGGGTATGACGAGCGCTTCGACCTGCCCGGCGGGGGATTCGTCAACCTCGATTTCTACAAGAAGGCCTGTGAGAGCGCGGGCAGCACGCTGATCACGCTGCTCGGTGAAGCCACCTTCCACCAGATTCACGGCGGCATCATGACCAACCGCCCGCAGGAGAAACTGGCGGCGGAACTGGAGCGCTACCGCGCCCAGTACCGCGCGATCCGTGGCGAGGACTTTGTCATGTCCCGTCGCCGGCCCCAGCTCTACGGCCAGGTGCGCCCGGAAGTGCGCCGCTGGTTCGACGGGTCGGCGGGCGGCGCGCAGGCCCCGGCGCCGCGCAAGACATATACCCGTGAGGAAGTCGACGCCGCGCGGGAAAAGGCGCGCGGTGACGGCGTGATCCAGCGTGCGGCCAGCGCGCCGCAGAGCGGTGACCACCGCTCCTATGTCGGCCCCGACGACTATTACGACAAGGTGGCCGCGCTGCAATTCGGACTGCTCACCATGCTCGGCATGCGCGAGTCCGATACCCTGCTGGATATCGGCTGCGGCGCACTGCGCGGCGGCCGCCTGTTCCTCCCCTATCTGGCCAAGGGACATTATTTCGGCCTGGAGCCCAACCCCTGGCTGATCGAACAGGCGATCGAAAAGGAGATCGGCGCGGACCAGATCGCGCTGAAAGCACCGGAATTCCGGCACAACGACGATTTCGACCTGACGGTCTTCGGCCGCTCCTTCGATTTCATGATGGCGCATTCGATCTTCAGCCACACCGGCCTGAGCCAGTTCGACGCCTGCATGAAAGCGGTCGCCGCGACCTTGGCCGAAGACGGGGTGCTGGCCGCGACTTTCGTGGACGCGAAGCAGGACGCCTACAAGGATGAGTGGGAGTACCCGGGTTTCAACCGCTTTGCCTGGTCAACCCTGAAGGCCGTCATCGAATCCCACGGTCTCTTTGCCGCCAAGCTGGACTGGCCGCATCCGCTGCAGAGCTGGATCGCGGTGGTCCGCGACCCGGCGCGGCTGATTGCCATCGAGGAGGCGGGTGTCGATCTGCTGCCCGATGATCTGATCCTGACCGGTCCCCGCTTTCTGGAGCGCGGGAAGGGGCGTTTCCTCTCCTTCTATCGCCACTACCGGGAACGCGCCCGCAGCGACGCCTGAACTACCCCGGCAAATCGGGCTGGATGAACGCCTGGGCCGCCTCGGGCATGTGGCCGAGAAACTGCGGTGCACGCCACTGCTCGACAAAGGCCTGGCCGGTGACGGCCTCGTATTCCTTCCGAAATCCGGCCCAGGGTGACCGGCTGCGCGGCACATTGGTGGAGACCCCACCGTGAAACTGATGGAAACTGGCTTCCCCGAGCAGCATGACCGGGGTCAGCTCCGGGTGCATGACGAGCTGGTTGTGCACATGCAGATTGATCAGGCCGCCACCCGGCGCCACAAAGCGTTCATCAAAGCCACCCAGGCTGCGCAGCGTGCCGGTGGGGCAGCAGAAACAGTTGCTCTCGGAAATCCGGCCGAAAAAACCGCGCGCCGATGAGCCCGCCAGGGAGGCGGCGCTGAACAGGCGGTAGCCGTCCACCTGCCAGTTCAGGCCGGCCAGAAGCTCATCCTCCACCGCCTGACAGTAACCCTCGGAGACCGAATATTGCTGCGGCTTGGGCCCCAGATGCAGGCCCAGGGTCATGACATAAGCGGGCCCGAACTGGGCATGGGCCTGGAGCATCCAGCCGAGCATGCCGGGTGTGGGGATGCGGGCGCCGTCGATCATGCAGGCCACCAGCGGCGCGCGGGCGGCGTGCAGCCCGGCGTTCATCGCCTTGTTCGGGGTGGGCGCGTCGGATTGGATGGGGAGGTATCGGAAGTTGTCCTGCAGCGACTCGACCCAGGCGCCATCCAGCGGCTCGTCGGAGTTGCTGTCCAGGACCAGCACCTCGTAATCGCTGACCCGGACGCCGCGCTGATAGGCCGTTGTCAATGCGTGCAGCGTGCGCGGCGCTTCCCGGCGCATGTTGTGGAAAACGACGACAACGCTGATCCTGGGTTGACGCCAGCGGCTGAGCAGTTGCATGGGCGCAAGGATAATCCAATGCGCCCTGCCAGGGGCGGCGATGCCTTGCGGGAGGGCCGGGAAACGAACGCCGAGACCGTGCCTGTGACAGAATCACGACCATTCCAGGCAACACAAGTGAAGGGAGCATGAACCAGCAGTTGGGGCTGTTGCAGCCCGCAGACATGGCCGGCGTCATCTGGATCACCGGCTATTCCGCCGCCGGCAAGACCACGATTGGTCGCAAGGTGGAAGCGCGGTTGCGCGAAACGGGTCTGTCGACCGTCTTTCTGGATGGCGATGATCTGCGTTCGATATTCGGCTCCCACTGGGGCTATGAGCGCGAGCAGCGTATCGATCTGGCCCGGGTGTATTTTCGCCTGTGCAGTCACCTTGCATCGCAGGGGCATATCGTTGTCATTGCAGCCGTTGCGATGTATCAGGACATCTTCCAGTGGGTGCGGACCAACATCCCGCGCAACCTGCAGGTCTATCTCAAGGTGCCCGAGGAGGAGCGCCGCCGGCGCGACCGGGAGACGAAAAAAGTCTATTCCGACAAAACCGACTTCGGCGCGATGTATGACGAGCCCGGCGCCGCGGACCTGGTCATCGAGAACTTCGGCGGCGCCAGCCCGGCCGAGCAGGCCGAGCGGATCATCGCGCACTATCGTGACCTGGACGTCGTCGCCCGTGACATGGGCCGGCAGGCCCACTGGCGCAGCTATTACTCCCGGGCGCAGGCGCCTGCGGAGCCTTCACCCTTCGCCAGCCATGTGGCTGGCACGCTGGAGCCCGAGGCGGGCCTGCTGGAAATCGGCTGTGGCAACGGCCGTGACGCCGCCTTTTTCGCCCGGCAAGGCCACCGTGTGACGGCCCTGGATCTGTCGCCGGCGGCCATCGAGCGCTGCCGCTCGGATCACGCGGATCTGGGTATCCAGTTCGTGGCGGGGCGCATCGATGAAAAGCTCCCCGAGCTGGCCGGACCGTTTGATGCGGCGTACTCGCGATTCGTCCTGCATGCCATGCCCCTGCAGGAGGAGGTGGCGACACTGCGCGCCGCGTCCAGCCTGCTGCGTCCGGCAGGCCAGTTCTTCATCGAGTGCCGCTCGATCAACGACCCGCTGGCGCGCAAGGGCGAGGTGATCAGTCCGACCGAACGCATTCATGGCCATTACCGCCGTTTCCTGATCCGCGAGGAGCTGGAGCGTCGGCTCAAGGCCGCCGGCTTTGACATTGCCGAATCGGTGGAGTCCAACGGTCTTGCGGTGCACGGCGACGAGGACCCGGTGGTGATCCGGATCACGGCGAGAAAGCCTGGATGAACGAATCCTTCGCGGTGCCGCGACTCGATGCGTTTTCGGCCATCGACCCCGAGAACGCGCGGATCGTCTTTCATGGCATCAACAAGAGTGGCTCCTGGGCGATGGCGACGACCCTGCGCGATGCCTATGCGGCGGCCGGCCGGGAGCAGGAGTTCCAGTGTCATTATTTTCTTGGCGGACCCTATGAAGCCTTTGCCCGCCGGGTTGGAAGCTCGACTGGGCCGGGATTCTTCGTCGGACACAGCCTTTACGGCGCGTTGCGCCCGGACCCGGGACGCGTCTGGGTCACCGTATTTCGCCACCCCCTGCCGCGCATCCTGTCCTGTTACCAGTGGCTGAAGAACAAGCATCAGGACGAAAAGCCCAACAAGCCTTACCCGCCGCTGGCCGAATGGATCCGCGCGCGCGCCGGCAAGGGTCACAGTCTGGTGACGCAGTTCGGAGCGGGCTTCGGGCGCAACGCCAACAGTCTCCGCAAGCGATTGACGCCGCATGACTTTTATCAGCTCAGTGTGGACGCCCTTGAGCGGGACGTGCTGTGCATCGGCCTGGCCGAGTGTTTCGAGGAATCCATCTTTCTGTTCGCGTCGCTGGCCGGATTGCCGGCCGTCGCGCCCTGGGAGCGGGATCAGCGCAACCCGGGCCGTCCCCTGTCCTCTGAGATTTCGGATGAGGATCGCGCGGTGATCGAAGAGGTTTACCGCTATGACTTCAAGCTTTACGACTATGCGGTCAGGCGCTTTCGCGCCCAGCTTGAGTCCGCCCGCTTCGGGCCGGCGCTCGAGAGTTACAAGGCCCGCTGCGAGGGGCAATACAACGACCGCCTGATCGTGGCCTAGACCGAGTGGCCTGTTGCCACATGGTAGAATCGCGCGCTTCGCGTTACCCGGATACGCCGGATCAGATCGATGGATAATTTGTCTGCGACGGGTCTCGTCGTGCTGGGCATGCACCGCTCCGGTACCTCGGTGCTGACCGGCGCACTGCAATTGTCCGGCGCCTGGGTCGGCGAAGAGGATGAGCTCACCGGCACCAATGCCGAAAATCCCAAGGGGTTTTTCGAGCGGCGCGACATGCGTGAGATCTGCGACGGCCTGCTGCACGCGGCCGAGTCGAACTGGTGGAAGCTCAGTGGCTTCGACCCTGACAGCATTCCCGGTTCGGCGCTGAACGAGCATGGCGAGGCATTCGCCAGCGTCATATCCCGGTTGTCGGAGCACGGTGTCTGGGCGATCAAGGAACCGCGGCTGTGCCTGCTGCTTCCGGTCCTGCGGCATCATCTCGGTCGGGCCGTATGCGTGCATGTTTTCCGCAATCCGCTGGAGGTTGCCCGCTCCTTGCGCGTGAGAAACGGCTTCGGCATCGCCGAGGGTATCGCTCTCTGGGAAGGCTACCTGCGCGCCGCCTGGCGTGCCTCCGCGGGCATGCCGAGCGTGCTGGTTTCCTACGAGCGCCTGATGGCTGCTCCCGAGGCCACCATGGCCGACCTCATTGGCAGCCTGCAGGCGCAGGGTGTCGAGGGCCTGCGGGTGCCGGAGCCGGCGGAGCTGAGCGGCTTTGTCACGCCGCAATTGCGCCGCCAGAAGGTCATCGCGGCCGAGACCGAGGCGCAGCTGCTGCCGTCACAGCGTGAGTTATGGCGCCAGCTTCAGGCCGGAGAGTTTCCCGACATCGACGAATTGCCGCCGATCGCGGACGCCACGCGCAACCTGCTCCGCGACCTGGAGGCGCGTCAGCGGCTGCGGGATGATGTGAAGCGTTACCGGGCCCGGCTCGGGCGGGATACGGACAAGTTCGAAGCGGAAATGTCTCGCAGCCAGGAGCAGCTGGAGGCTGCGAAGGCGGCGCTGGAGCAGGCGCGCCAATCACATGAGCGCGACAAGGCCCGGCTGGCGGCCGAACTGGAAAGCTCACGCAAGGACCATGAGCTGCAGAAGGGGCGACTCGAACGGGAAAAGGAACGCGTCGAACGGGAAAAGGAACGGGTCGCGTCGGCGTTGGCCGAGTCCCAGGAAAAGCACGCGGCCTCTCTCAGACACTTTGAACACGAAATGGGGCAGCGCAACCAGCACATCAAGTCGCTGGAGGCCGGAAGCGCCGCCCTGCGCGAGCAGCTGCATGACAGCCAGACCCAGCAATACCGCTCGCGGGCAGCGGCGGTGGTCCAGCTCCGCAGGCGGCCCGGGCCGCGGACCCGGCTGCGCCAGCAAAAAGTGGCGCGACGGCTGGCGCGCTCCGGCCTGTTCGATGCCCACTGGTATGTGGTTGCTTATCCGCACACCGCGAGCAGCGGTTTGGCACCCTTGTGGCACTGGCTGACAGCGGGCGTGCACGAGGGCCTCAAGCCCAATGCCCTGTTCGAGCCTGACTGGTATCTGCAGTGCAATGAGGACGTGCGCGATGCCGGAATCAATCCGCTGGCCCACTACCTGGACAGCGGTGCGGCAGAGGGTCGCGATCCGGGCCCGCTGTTTCGTCAGCAGTGGTATCTGGCGCAATATCCGGACGTCTCCGGCGCCGGCGTGAACCCGCTGGTCCATTACCTCCGCGATGGCCGGGCCGAAGGACGTCGGCCCAATGCCTGGTTCGACCCCGCCTGGTACCGCACCCAGAGCTGGCAGCTCGCGAACCAGCAGATTGATCCCTTGTCCCATTATCTTGTCTTCGGGGCATCGGAAGGGCTGTGGCCATGCCCGGGTTTCGATGCGCAGGCCTATCTGGCCCGCTACGCGGATGTGGCCAAGGCGGCAGTCAATCCCCTGTGGCATTTCATGGCTTTTGGCGAGGCCGAAGGGCGGGAATGCGGGCCGCCGAAATCGCCGGGCCCGGCACAATCCGCTGGGTCCGCGGCTGAGGATGACGCCGCCCCGCTGGTCGGGCAGCTCGGGCGCCTGGAGCGCGTATCGCCGGCGAGCGTCATGGGTTGGGCGATCGACAGTGACGCGCCTGGCCAGCCTGTTGCGCTCAGCGTGTTTGCCGACGGGGCCCATTGCCTGGATATCGCAACCGACCGGGCCCGTAACGACATTACCCAGAAGCTTGGCGTCGATGGCAGTTGTGCCGGCTTCCTGCTGGAACTGCCGCCACAGTTCCTGCTGCCGGGGTCACAGGTCGAGGTTCGCTTCGCCGATGGCGAACCCCTCGATGGCAGTCCGCAAGCCGCCACTTACGATGCCCGCACGCCGGCTCCCCGGCGCAGTGGTTACCTGGATGCGATGCGCGACGGGCCGGTACCGGCTGTCTGCGTCGTGGTGCCGGTTTTCAATGCCCCGGACGCGGTTGCCGAGTGCATTGCCAGTCTCCGGCGTTACCGGCCCGCCTACGCGCGTGTCCTGCTGATCAACGATGCCAGCACCGACGAGCGGATTGACGGAATCCTGGCCCCCCTGGCTGATGAGCCCGGCTTCGAGATCGTCGGCAACCCGGAAAATCTCGGCTACACCCGCACCGTCAACAGGGGCATTGAACTGGCCGGTGGCGACGACGTGGTGCTGCTCAACAGCGACACGGTCGTGACCCCGCGCTGGCTGGATGCACTGCGTTACTGCGCCTACGATCAGGCCCGGGTCGCGACCGTGACGGCATTGTCGAACAATGCTGGCGCGTTCTCGGCGCCACGCCTGGGCCAGCACACGCCCCGCCCGCTCCATCTTGACGAGGACGGCTTCGCCCGCCGGGTCATCGGCGCGACGCCCGGTGTGGCCCTGGATGTGCCCACCGGTAACGGTTTCTGCCTGTACATCCGGCGCGCGGCCATCACGGCGCTGGGTGCGTTCGACGCCGAGCGCTTCCCCCGCGGATATGGCGAGGAGAATGACTTCTGCAT
>JBFKIN010000056.1:0-10973 GCA_041632255.1 Oceanococcus sp.
CCCGTCCAGGGTGGGAGGAAAGCGGAAGGACAGCGTGAGCGCCGTGTAGGGGCGCAGCACGTTCCCGGCGTCAGCCAGAGGCGGCATGCCACCGACGCCGGTATAGGACAAGGTCGGTTTCCAGGTCTTGGCCAGCAGGATTTCCGCCCCGTCGGCACTGGTCAGGTTGGCGCCGGCGACCAGGGGGAAGCTGGCCAGCAGGCTGTCGCCCAGGATAACCGCCGCCCGGCGTGCCTGTTCGATACGCTCGTCGGGGATTTCCACGTTCAGCCACGGTGGCGTCAAGGCGCCGCTGTCGCGGTCCTCCAGCCGGGCGATCAACTGCTGGGCAATCCGGAAGCTCGAGGGCACGGCGCCACTGGCCGCACCCGAGTGCATACCCTCACTCAGGATATCGACCCGCAGCACGCCGACCAGATTGCCTCGCAGCGAGGTGGTCAGCCACATCTGCTCGTAATTTCCGGCTCCCGAATCCAGGCAGACCACCAGCGAAGGCGCCCCGATCCGGTCGGACAGATGATCCACGTAATACGGGAGGTCGATGCTGCCGGATTCCTCGCAGGCCTCGATCAACACCACGCAGCGCGCGTGGGCGCGCTGTTGACGGCGCAGGGCCAGGATCGCGGTCAGCGACGCGAAGCAGGCATAACCGTCATCCGCGCCGCCACGCCCATAGAGCTTGTCATCCTTGATCACCGGTTCCCAGGGACCGTGCTCAGGGTCCCAGCCTTCCATTTCCGGCTGCTTGTCCAGATGGCCGTAAAGCAGCACCGTATCGTCACCCTGCCCCGGAATCTCCAGGAACAGCAGCGGCGTGCGCCCTTGAAGACGGACCACCTCGATGTGCGCACCGGGCAGATCCTGGGCGCGACACCAGCGCTCGAACTGCTGCACCACCTGTTCCATGTAGCCGTGTTCCGCCCAGTTGCGATCGAATAGCGGCGACTTGTTCGGAATACGGATGTACTCGACCAGTTCCGGAACGATCTCGTCGTTCCACTTGGCGTCGATGAAAGCGCCCGCGGCAGCGTGGTCGAAACTCACTGCACGCCCCAGTTCAGCAGGACCTTGCCAGACTGCCCGGAAGCCATGACGTCAAAGCCCTGCTGGAAATCGTCGATGCTGAATTCGTGGGTGATGATCGGGTCCACATTCAGGCCGGATTCGAGCATCGCGGTCATCTTGTACCAGGTCTCGAACATTTCGCGGCCATAGATCCCCTTCAGGGTCAGCCCTTTGAAGACGATCTTTTCGTAGTCCACCGCCACCGGCCGTGACGGAATGCCCAGCTGGGCAATGCGGCCGCCGTGATTCAAGGCCCGGAACATCTGATCCATGGCCTGGGGACTTCCGGACATCTCCAGCCCCACGTCGAAGCCTTCCTTCATACCCAGTTCCGCGGTGACGTCTTCCAGCTTCTCCCGGGACACGTTGACCACCCGGTCGGCGCCCATGCCCTCGGCCAGCTGCAGGCGATAATCGTTGACGTCGGTGACCACCACGTGGCGCGCGCCGACATGGCGCGCAACCGCAGCGGCCATGATGCCGATGGGCCCGGCCCCGGTGATGAGAACGTCCTCGCCAACCAGATTGAAGGCCAGCGCCGTATGCACTGCATTGCCCAGCGGATCGAAAATCGCCGCGTGGCGGTCGTCGACCCGGTCGGGGATCGGGAACACGTTCACCGCCGGAATCACGAGATACTCGGCGAAGCTGCCCGGGCGGTTGACCCCGACGCCAATGGTGTTCCTGCACAGGTGCCGGGTGCCCGCGCGACAATTGCGACAGTAACCGCAGGTGATGTGACCCTCGCCCGACACCCGCTGGCCGATTTCCAGACCGGCAACATGACTGCCCAGGGCGGCGACCCGACCAGCAAACTCGTGCCCGACCACCATGGGGACGGGAATGGTGTGCTGGGACCACTCGTCCCACTGGTAGATATGCATATCCGTGCCGCAGATCGCGCTCATCGTCACCTGGATCAGCACATCGTTCGGCCCCAGTTCGGGCTGGGGGGTATCCACCAGCCAGATGCCCGGTTCGGACTTGAGTTTCGACAAGGCTTTCATTCGATCACCCCCAGTTCGCGTCCGACCTTGGCGAAGGCGGCCAGCGCATGGTCCAGGTCCTGCCGGGACAGAGACGCCGACATCTGGGTGCGGATGCGGGCCTGGCCCTGTGGTACCACCGGAAAGGAGAACCCGATCACGTAGACCCCCTCCTCGAGCAGGCGGTCCGCCATCTCGCCCGCCAGCCGGGCATCACCCAGCATGACCGGCACGATGGGATGCTCGCCTGGCAGCAGCGTGAAACCCAGCGCGGTGAGGCCCTCGCGCCAGTAGGCCGTGTTCTCGAACAGCTGCGCACGCAGGGCTGCGCCATCGCGAACCAGCCGGATCGCCTCGATCGCACCGGCCACCAGAGCCGGCGCCACACTGTTTGAAAACAGGTAGGGACGCCCCTTGTTGCGAAGCATGTCGACGACCGGGGCGCGGGCGGCGACGAAGCCACCGGAAGCGCCACCCAGGGCCTTTCCCAGGGTGCCGCTGATGATATCGATACGGCCCTCGACGCCCCGGAACTCGGGTGTGCCGCGCCCATGTGGCCCGAGAAAACCGTGGCCATGTGCATCGTCGATCATGACCAGGGCATCGTAACGCTCGGCCAGTGCGCAGATGGCGTCCAGCGGGGCGATCGTGCCGTCCATCGAAAACACCCCGTCCGTGACGATCAGCCGGAAACGCACGTCAGCACTGGCTTTCAGATGCTGTTCCAGTTCAGCCATGTCGCAGTTGGCATAGCGCCTGCGCTGCGCCTTGCACAGGCGGATGCCGTCGATCAGGCTGGCGTGGTTCAGGGCATCGGAGATGATGACATCCTCGGGGCCGAGCAGCGCCTCGAAAACCCCGCCATTGGCATCGAAGCAGGACGGAAAAAGAATGGCGGCTTCGCAGCCCAGCCAATCAGCGATCTCGCCTTCCAGTTGCCTGTGCAGGTCCTGCGTGCCGCAGATAAAGCGCACCGAAGCCATCCCGAAACCATGGCTGTCCAGAGCCTGATGCGCAGCCCCGATCAACTCGGGCGCATTGGCCAGACCCAGGTAATTGTTGGCGCAGAGATTGATTACCGCGCGGCCGTCAGCCAGACGGATGTCCCCGGACTGTGCCGAGACCATGACCCGCTCGCGCTTGTACAGGCCGTCGCGCTCGAGCGCGGCCAATTGATCAGACAGGGCTTGGTGGAAGGCGGTCCCGGCCACGGGCATCTCCTGGGGATGGCTGCGGATGGCTGAATTGTACATCAATGTATTTATGCGCAGATGTCCGCGCACTTGAGCCGCGGTCACACACGTACGACACTGTCCGCATGCCATCCATGACCATAGGCCGCCTGTCCAGCGCCAGCGACGTCAGCATCGACACGATTCGCTATTACGAGCGCGAGAACCTGCTGCCCGCCCCCGCTCGCACGGCCTCGGGTTACCGCGTTTATGACCAGGACAGCCTGCGCCGTCTGCGCTTCATCCGCCGGGCCAAGCAGCTGGGCTTCAACCTGGAGGACATTCGCAATCTGCTGGCGCTGACCGATGTTGACGGGCCCTCTGCCGAAGTCAAGCAGCTCACCGAGCTCAAACTGCGCCTGGTCGAGGACCGGATCAAGGACCTCCGGCGCATGCAGAAGGCCCTTCAGGCACTCAGCGACAGCTGCGATGGCAGCGGCCCGACCCATCAGTGCCCCATCATCGACGCCCTCAACGAGGACAACCATGTCTGACACCAGCCGGGGCCTGCTTGCCGCCGTCCTGAGCCTTGCCGTCCTGCCCGCCGGCGCCGAGTTCGGTGAATGCCGGGATTCCTGGCAGGCACAGGCGCGCCATGCGGGTCTGAGCCAGCGCGTGATCGAACAGATCATTCCGCAACTCAAACCGCAGCCGCGGGTCATAGAACTCGATCGGCGACAGCCTGAATTCACCAGTACCTTTGCCGACTATCTCGGCCGCCGGGTGACCGAGACCCGCATCGAGAGAGGCCAGCAACTGCTGCAGAGCCATTCCGAACTGCTGGACAAGCTGACCCGCCAGTACGGCGTGCCCGGGCGGTTTCTGGTCGCCTTCTGGGGACTGGAAACCAACTTCGGCAGCTATCTCGGCGACACACCGAGCCTGGACGCCCTGGCCACCCTGGCCTGCGATACCCGGCGCGGCGACTATTTCACCGCCGAGCTGTTGCAGGCCCTGGCCCTGATCGAGCGCCATGACCTCGAACCGGCCCGGATGCGCGGCTCCTGGGCCGGCGCGATGGGGCACACCCAGTTCATGCCCAGCAATTACGCCCGTTACGGGGTGGACGGCGACGGAGATGGCCGTATCGACCTGTGGGGCAGCATTCCCGATGCCCTCACCTCGGCGGCCAACTTCCTGCAGCAGCTGGGCTGGGAGCCAGAAATGCGATGGGGCCGGGAAGTCCGCCTGCCTGCCGGTTTCGACTACAGCCTGGCCGGCCGGGGCAATGCCCGCCCGCTTCGGGACTGGGCCGGGCTCGGCGTGCGGCACGCGGAAGGCGGCCGATTGCCCGTCGCTGACTTTGACGCCGCGCTGATCATCCCCGCCGGGCATGAGGGACCAGCCTTTCTGGTCTACCGCAATTTCCGCATCATCATGCGCTGGAACAATTCCGAGTTCTATGCCCTGTCCGTCGGGCTGCTGGCGGATCGACTCATCGGCGCGCCGCCGCTGCGGCAGCCTCCCCCGCAAGACAATCGCCGTATCAGCATCGCCAGCATCAAGGCCTTGCAGGCCCGCCTGAACGAACTGGGATTCGATGCCGGCAAGCCAGACGGCATCATCGGACCCGGCACGCGGCAGGCGATCGCCGCCTTCCAGGCATCGCGCGAGATGATCGCTGACGGCTATCACTCCGGCGCCGTCTTCTCGGCCCTGGACATAGACCCCGACAGCGCGGGAATGTGAGCCTGCCGCCGCAAGGCCCGCTCGCTGGGTTATGATGCAGTCATAAAAGGTCCGTGCGACAGGGGAGTTCGTAACGGCCGCCTCGCATCCCAACATGCGGAGGTCGATATGACACGCATACAGTGCAGGAGCCACGGGCTCCGGTTTCAGGGTCTCGCCGCGAGCGTCGGCCTGGGCGTCGCAATCAGCGGTTCAGCGCTGGCGCTGAGCCTGGGCGCACCTCAGACCCATTCCTTCCTCGCCGAACCCCTGTTGCTCCGTCTGCCACTGCGCCTGGAGCGCCAGGATGCCAACCCCGCGAACCTGCAGGTCCGCCTGCTGCCGGCATCAGCCTATGCGGCCCTGGGCTACCCGCCGCCCGGCCATGACATTGCCGACCTGCAGGCCGAAATCGTCGGCAACCCGCAGAACGGCTACTGGGTGAGCATTCATTCGACCCACGTTCTGCGTGAACCGGTGCTCAGCCTGCTCGTGGAACTGCGCAGTCCGGGCAGCTCCCTGATTCGCAGCATCGACCTGTTGCTGGATCCCCCACCGGCCAAGGCCCGCACAAGTCTGGCCACAAGTCACACGCCCCCCGCCGCCTCAAGCGCGCCCTCGCCCACGGTCCGGCGCGCCAGTGCTCCGGCAGGCCTGAGAACGGCTCCCGGCGCCGGCTTTTACGGTCCGGTCCGTCCTGGCGAGTCGCTGTCGCGCATCGCGGAGCGCGTTCGCGGGGATGCGAAGGTGCCGCTCACCCAGCTGATTGACGCGATCTATGCCAGTAATCCTGCCGCTTTTGACGGCAGCCCTGATCGGCTGCGCACTGGAATTACCTTGCTCGTGCCCGCGATTGACGCCCCCGCGTCGCGCCCTGCACATCGCGCCGCCGAGAGTGAAGCGCCAGCCGGTGCGGCAAGGCCTTCAAACCCCGCAGCGACCGGGGCGACCGAAACCGAGCTTCACTATCTTTCGGGCCCGCTGTTCGCCCTGGAGTGGCGGCTGAATTCCTACCCGCTGGAGCCCGCCGAGGGGCGAGCGCCAGCGCGCTTCCAGTATGACTGGCAGCTGAGCACGGTTGGCGACGAAGCACCGGCAATGACGGGCGGCGCCCCCGAAACTGAGGCCTTCCCCGGTGCGGCGCCCGATTCGCCCGCCGCCGCCGCATGGCTGTCGGCCGGCGATGTCATGACCGAACCGGAGCTGGCCAGCCAGCCGCTTGCTGGCGACATCAGGGCGGCACCGGCACATGAGGCCGCGGAAGAGCTGGCCGAGGCGGCCTCGCCACCGGCCCAGGCGCCAGCCTCTGAACGCACCCTGGTGCAGGATTCCACCGGCAGGCCCACATGGCCGTTGCTGGCGCTTGCCGTGCTGTTCAGTGCGCTCCTGCTGATCTGGCGGCGGCGCAGCGCCGCCCGCAGCAGCGGGCCCGATCGAAGCCTGAGCTATCGTCAACCGGCGGCCGCGCCAAGCCCCGCACGCGTCACTTCCGCCAGACTGGAACAGGGCCAGGACACCCCCACAGCGGCCGACACACCCCCTGCACAGCCGGCCACGAACTGGCACGTCCCGGAGAACTCTGCCGATCGGGCCGAACAGACCCTGATCGACCCGATGCAGGACACCATCGTCATGCAGCCCGACGAACTGGAGTTCGATTTTCCGCTCGACCAGGAGGAACTGCGCGAGGCGCTGAGTGCGGAAACGTCAGGCGACAACCATGGCGAGCAGGACGAGCACGAGAAGCGGAGAGCGGCGTTGCACCTGCGGATCAGGACTTTGCTGGCCGATGATCCGGAACCGATCATCCGTCGCAACGCGAAACTCGCCCTGGCCTGCCTGGATGGCGGCAACACGGTTGAGGCCGAGGAAATCGTCCAGCGGCTGGAGGCGCACAGCGCGGAGCACAAGCAGGACGACGACAAGTCGACCGACAAGATCGTCAGCTTCCCGCGTCAGCAGCAGAAGCACTGATTCGGCTGTCGCCCCGGGGTCCAACACGTTACCCTGACGCCTCATACGCAAGAGACAAACGATGGAAATTGCCGCAGATACGGTGGTCAGCTTCGATTACACCCTGACCAATGACGCCGGCGACGTGCTGGACAGCTCCTCCGGCCAGGGGCCCATGGCCTACCTGCACGGTCACGCCCAAATCATCAGTGGTCTGGAGCAGGCCATGGCCGGACGCAAGTCGGGCGACGAGTTTTCGGTCACGGTCGCGCCAGCGGACGGTTACGGCGAGCACATTGCCGAACTGGTTCAGGCCGTGCCCCGCAGCGCCTTTGAGGGCATCGAATCGGTCGAACCCGGCATGCGCTTCCAGGCACAGGGTGCAAACGGCCCCATGGTCGTCAAGGTGGTCGAAGTGGCCGACGAATCCATCACCATTGACGGCAATCATGAGCTGGCCGGCACGACCTTGCACTTCGATGTGCAGATCAAGGAAGTGCGGGAAGCGACCCAGCAGGAACTGGATCACGGTCACGTGCACGCTGGCGGGCACGACCACTGATCACGCGGGCCCGGTCAGCCAGCCGGGCCCTGCTCCCGGTCTCGCTTCAGCCCAAGGCCGGCCGCGAGGCGCCGGCGCTGTCAGCCCGCGACCGTCCCTGCCACGGGGCGAGCCACGGATCGAGACAGGCGTGGAAGCCCAGGGTACTCAGGGGTCAGCCGCACGGACGTCCGGGCATTCCTCCCCTCGGGGCCTGCAGCGCGCATCGCCCGCAGACCGGGCAGAACAAGGGTCGAAGACATTTTCCCGGTCGACCAGCGCCGAGCCAAGCGCTTGCGACCGATCATCTCAGCCCGCGGAACCCGGGTACCAGGAGCCGCACCGCTCAGCGATCCGCGTAATTGGCCAGGTAACTGCGCATGGCCATCACCGCCTCACGGGCATAATCCGCGGTGATTTCTCCGTGCAGGAAATTGGACAGGCGAAAGCTCGTGGTGCCGATCTCCACCGCCAGCGTGGCGATATCGGGGCCTTCCTCCGGCAGCGAGACACCAACCCGCTGGAGCAGGGTCTCGGCCACCCGACCCAGCCGCTGTACGGTGAATTCCAGAGCCTTGTAACTTTCGTCCGTCGCCGAGCCACCCAGAATCAGCATCCGGGCCACCGGCCGTTCGTTCAGGAACGCCGCCGCCACCAGCACGATGCGCTCCACGCCCGCACGCCAGTCCAGCACGGCGACCTGTTCGGCCTGCCGCCCGATCTCGCACTCCAGGTCAAGCAATGACCGGCGGGTCAGTTCATTGAGCACCGCAAAGGGTGTGGGGAAGAAATGATAAATGCTGGTCCGGGTGCAGCCGAGCCGCTCCGCCAGCTCCGGGATCGACAGCCCGGAGGGTCCCCGCTGCCGGAGCAGGACTTCCGCTGCAGCAAGAATCTTCTCGAAGCGCTCACGCCCCCGGCTCTGCTGCGGGACTCTGGCTACGGTCATGGATTCGCGGGCGCTGCTCATGGCCGCATCATAGCCATTGACGACTTAAATGTACAAATGTATGGTTTTGTCCATCATCTGTGATCGAGAACTCCGTCATGCGCCTTCCCGTGGCTTACCGCCTCATCCCCTGCCTGCTTCTCGCGGCCTGCCAGGGTGAGTATTCCGGCGGACTGCCCGGCACGGGAGAAGGCTCCGGCACCCCGGGCAGCCGCGCGGACGACAAGAGCTTCTTCGTCGAGCGGATTCAGCCCCGCCTTGGTTTCTGCCGGACCTGTCACATCCCCGAAGGCGTGGCCGACACACCCGAGGGGGAACGTTTCCTGCTCGCTACTGATGCCACCCAGGATTACGCCCTGTTCCGGTCCGCCTGGGACCGCATGGCCGGCGGCGTGGACAGCAGCCCGCTGCTGATCGAAGCCTCCGTGGCCAGCGAACCGCACAGCGGCGGCAAGCCCTGGCCGGTGGGTAGCGACGCCCACGCCGACCTGCGCACCCTGCTGAGCTGCTGGAACGCGCCTGGCCGTTGCAGCCTGCGCAGCAGCGGCGACGCCATCGCCGAGCTGCCACTGCTGGGCAGCAAACGCGGCGGCCATTACTGGTTCGATTACTGCGAAGGTCGGCCGGACAGCGCGGTCGTACCGGAGGACCCGCGCGCCCTCGTGGTGCCCGGCACCAATGCCGGCAAGGCCGTCTACTTCAATGCGCACTGGCAAGTCTGTCAGGACGACGACCACCCTGGCACCTGCGGCGAGCTGCGCGCGCGATCCGAACGCGGCCGCATCCTGGTCGCTGCCGATGGCGAAGTCGGCGCCGGCCATTTTTTCGGCGGCAATGCGCCCGATGCGGGCTATGCCTTCCCGGCCGGCGATTACGCCGAGATGTGGAGCAGCGTCTGGGGGCTTTCAGAACGTCCGGACAACTACGATGAGCTGGTCGCCCAGCGCTGGGGGATGCCGCTGTCCCACACCCACAACCCCTATCCGCTGGCCGGCGAGGATCCCAACGCCAGCGATGGCGGCAGCGGCCAGTTGCCCATCGGCCTGACCCAGTTGCGCAACACGAACGGCAGCTGGACCGGCAATCTCAACGTCACCTGCAGCATCTGCCACGGCGGCAAAGTCGGGGATGTGGACGACGGCCCAGGCCTGGGAACCACCTATGCCACCAACAGCATCAGCGACATCACCGTGATGTTCACCGACCTGTCCCAGCTCGCACCGCAGCAGGGCGCGCTGGCCATGGTCTCGCAGAACAAGGTCAGAGGCACCGGCAACATCACCAATTTCCAGCTCTTCGGCACCCTGACCCTGAACGACCAGAGCACCTTTCCTTACAGCCAGGTCGACTACCTGACCCTGCAGGGTGAGCCGTCAACCGGCACCGAGGACCCGCCGGTGTGGTGGAACGTGGGTCACCGGGTAGCCAAATTCTTCGATGCGGGACAGGTGATGGGATCGAAGCGCATCGAACTGAGCTTTCACTTTCCCAACACACCGTTTCATCAGGACATCGAGGCGGACAAGCAATGGATCCTGGACCACCAGCAGGACAGCGACGCCTGGCTGATGTCCCTGCGCTCCCCGCCCTGGCCGGAAAAACGCCTGGGTGCCATCGACACCGCGCTGGCCGAGCAGGGCGCCATCCTGTTCCACAGCAAGGACCTGTGGGCCGCAGACATGAACAATCCCAGCCCCGCACCGGCCGGTGGCAATGGGTCCTGCGCCAGCTGCCATGGCGCGTACTCGCCACGGTTCGTGAATGATCCGGCCTACCTGGATGACCCGGTGCTGGAAGGCATCGCGGCGCATGTGGTGCCCATCGAGGTGATCAACACGGATGACAAGCGCCTGATCGGCAATTCGCAGACCGTCGCTGACGCGTCGACATCAAACTGGTTCGCCTACTCCGATGCGGACGACTCGCAGCGCAATGAAAACGGCATTCCGCTGTGCGGCAACTGGAACGACGAGAACCTGCGCCAGCGACCGCTCGGCTACCTGGCGCCGCCCCTGTACGGGGTCTGGGCGACGGCCCCCTACTTCCATAACGGCTCGGTGCCAAACATCCGCCAGGTGCTTCTGCCCCGGGAGCGCCCCCGCATCTGGCGCCGCCTGTCGAAGGAGCCGCGCGCGGATCAGGCCGGCCAGTTCGTGATGGGCTTCGATACCAGCCTGGGCAGCGGTTACGATCCGGAGCAGATGGGCTGGCGCTACGAGTCCCTGCCTTGCGGCAGCGGCTCCAGCCCGGTCTACGACTGCAACCCCGCGGCCGATGACGGCGCGACGGTGCAGGACGGCCTCAATCTGCTGTGGGAAAACGGCGGACTGGCCTGGAACCTGCTGAACCCACCGATCATGAGCGATCAGCAGATCGAGGAACGCAAGGTCTACAACACCAACTACTACAGCCAGTACAACACCGGCCATGAGTTCACCGAGGTTCTCAGTGAGCGTGAGCTGGCCGCGATCATGGAGTACCTCAAGACCTTGTAGCCCGTCGCCACGCGCGACCGCAGGGCCAGCCCCACCATGCATCTGCCGCCAAGACTTGCCATTCGCCCCGGCGCACCCGGACCG
>JBFKIN010000057.1:0-10880 GCA_041632255.1 Oceanococcus sp.
CGAAAGCCCATGCGCTGTTTGCAAACGCATTCGCTATTCCGACAAGAATGGCGGTGATTCCCAGGCGTACCCCGTTCAACTGACGCATCATGTTCTCCCCGTTTTCGCGCGGCCTTGCGCACTTTTAATGTGGCCGGAAGGTCGCACAAATCTTTTCGCCTGACCAGTTGATCCGAGCACGGTATCGGCACGATGCCCGAAAGATCCGGGACCTTTCCGCAGCCTGCGGACGGCTGCGAATCGCGCAAGGCCCGGCATCTGCGCAGAAGAAACCCGGATTCGAGGCTATTGATGCGTCGCAGGACCTGGGATTGGCCCGGCGTGCCCGACAACATCCCGTGGGTAGGCTGCCGCGACAAGGCGGCGGCAAGTCAGTCTCCCCATCCGGCCATTCGCTTCGCGCACCGGCCGCATCTCCCGGATTGGCATTTCACTGGCATCGCGCGTTAATGGCATCGTTCGGGGAACTGTCCAAAGAGGGCGACCGGCCCAAAGCCGACGAACAAGCAATCCCGCTGCGGCACGCCGACCTCACCGCGCTGCAAGCACCCCGTGAGCCGGTGACAATGCCAATGAACTCACGACCTGCCTGCGGGCCTGTTTGTCCGACGCAGCAGCGGCTGCTTGAAGCTGGCGCGCAAGCCATCGGGCGTCGCTACAATGCCCCGAAAGATTCAGGAGAAATCGGCATGGATGAGACCCGGCCTGGGACACTGAGCCGGCGCCGGCTGCTACAGGGCGGCGGCGCCATCGCGGTGGCCGCTTTCGGCCCGCTGGGCTGCGGCGGCGGTCGTCGCATCGCCCTGCCGCTGGGGCAGCTGCCGCCGGGGGCCAGCAGCTATCTGAGCGATGCGGAACTGAACACCCTGAACGCCGTGGTCGATCGTTTTGTCCCCGAGGACAGCGACCCCGGCGCCGCCGCGGCGGGTTGCGCCGACGCCATCAACGCCCTGCTCAGCGCCTTCAGCACGGATCCGCCGCGCATCTATGCCGGCGGACCCTTTTCCGACCGCGGCGGCGCCAGCCACAATGATTTCGCCGATTTCCTGCCGCTGGATCGCTACGAAGCCTTTGCCTGGCGCCTGAAGATCGAGGGCTCTCAGGGCCTGGCGGAGCGTGAATTCAACGGGCCGCGTCGCGGCTGGCAGGAAATTTACCGGGAGGGACTGGCCCGTCTGGACAGCCGGGCCGGGGAATATGGCAGCGACGGATTCGCCGCCCTGCCCGCCCCCACACAGGATCTGATCCTGCGGGATTCCTCCGACCCGGCCATCGCCGAACTGGTTGATGTCGCCTTCCCGCACACCCTGGATACGCTTTACGGCGCGCCGGAATATGGCGGCAACCGTGAGTTGCTGGGCTGGGCCTTCACCGCTTACGACGGCGACGTGCAGCCGCGCGGCTACACGGACGAGCAGGTGACGCAACCCGACAACCCCGGTCTGCTGGACATGCTGGGCCGTGGCGATCCTCAACGGCCCCAGGCCGCGCTGCTGCCCCTGCCCGCGCCGGAACAGCTGCCCCGCCTGCATGAGGCTTTTGCCCGGCTCATCGCCATGAGTTCCGGCGAGCTGGCGCTGGGGACCCTGCTGCAGTCCGAGGGCCGCCTGAGCCGTCTGCGGGACAGCATGGCGCCCTGGTTGAAAGGGGAGTCCCGCTGATGCCCTCCGCCATCGTCATCGGTTCCGGCCCCGCCGGCAGCATCACCGCCTGGGCCCTGGCGCAGGCAGGCTGGTCGGTGATCGTGCTGGAGCGCGGGCGCAACCTGCGGCCGGGCTTCGGCGAGGTCGACAGCGCGGAGCTGGGCACGCTCTATGGCAGCGATGAGGTCAAGGGGTCGCGCGCCTTCGGCTTTCCCGATCCGGCGCTGGAACCCATGAGCGGAAGGACCCAGAGCGAGGCCGCCGCCGGTCAGGAACGCAGCGCCCAGGGCATGGTGGTGAACATGGGCGCGGCCGTGGGCGGCACCTCCCTGCACTACAACGCCAAGTTCCCGCGCTTCTGGCGGCAGGATTTCACCCAGCTTTCGGACCTGGGCCCGGTCGAGGGCGCGCAGATGGCGGACTGGCCGATCAGCTACGAGGAACTCGCGCCCTTTTACGACGAGGTGGAATATCACATCGGGGTCCAGGGCGATATCACGCAGATGCCGGACTTCGTGCTGGCCCAGTCCCCCCGCAGCCGGCAGTTCGTGATGCCGCCCAATCCCACCGGCTACGCCGCTCAGCTGCTGGCCGAGGGGGCCCGCAACCTGGGCTTCTCGCCCTTCCCCTATCCCGCGGCGGTCAACTCAACCGCGTTCGACGGCCGGCCGCGCTGCAACTCCTGCGGACTGTGCTCCGGCTTCGGCTGCCCGATCAATGCGCGGGGCGACGCGCTGGTCAGCTATCTGAACCCGGCGGTGCAAAGCGGCAACGTGCAGGTCATTCCCCGCGCCCTGGCCTACCGGATCGAGACCAATGCCGCGGGCAGCCGCGCGTCGGCGGTGCATTACTACGATGACCAGCACGTTTCGCACAGTCTCTCGGCCGATCTCATCCTGCTCGCCGGCAGCCCGATCCAGACCGCCCGTCTGCTCCTGCTCTCGACCAGTGCGGCCCACCCCAATGGCCTGGGCAACCGCTCGGACCAGGTCGGCCGCAACATGATGTTCCACAACTTCATTCTCGGCGGCGCCCTGTTCGAGCGGGACGTGCAGTCCCTGCGCGCGCAGAGCACCACGCTGGAGTTCGATGATCTGGTCGGCCCTCACACCGGCCCGGAGATCGAGGCCCTGGGCGTGCCCTATCTCAAGGGCGCGCTGGTGCAGCTGGGCTCCGGCCTGCCGCTGCTCACCGAAGCCTATGCCTATGCCGGTTTCAGCGAGCAGAGCTGGGGCCTGCCGCACAAGGAGCTGATGCGCCTGTCGCCCATGCGCCAGCGGGTGGCCGGGCTGCAGTTCGTGGGCGAGGACCTGCCGCAGGCCGATAACCGCATCGACCTCGACCCGGTGCTGAAGGACTGGCATGGCCTGCCGGCCCCTCGGGTGACCTACGCCCCTCACCAGCACGAGATTGCCGGATCGGCCTATTTCGGCCCGCAGCTGGAAGCCCTGTGCCTGGCGACGCCGGGCGCGGTAGCCGCTGCGGTACTGCCCAACCCGGTGCTCTCCGAGGCGGCGCCATCGACTTTCCATCAGGCCGGCACGACACGCATGGGCCTGGATCCGGATACCACCGTCTGCGATCGCTGGGGCCGGCTGCATGAACTGGACAACGTACACGTGATGGACGGCTCGACCTTTCCAACCTTTCCCGGCTTCAATCCGACCTTGACCATCCTCGCCAACGCGCTGCGCATCAGCCGTGGCCTGATCGACGGGAGCGCCCGATGAAGAACTGGATTCTGTTCCTGCTGCTCGGCCTCACGGCCTGCCGGGGCGGCGACCGTGTGCCGGGCACCCCGCCACCCGCTGTCGAAGAGGGCGAATTCCGGGTGCTGGTGTACTCGCGCACCGCCGGTTTTCGGCACGCCTCGATCGAGGTCGGCATTCCGACCATCCAGCAGCTGGGAGCCGACAACGGATTTTCCGTGGATGCGAGCGAAGACCCGGCCGTTTTCAATACGGACAACCTCGCGCAGTACGCCACGGTGATCTTTCTCAATACGACACTGGATGTCCTCGATACCGCCGAGCAGCGCGACGCACTGCAGCAGTACATCGAAACCGGCGGCGGCTTCGTCGGCATCCACTCGGCGGCCGACACCCACCATGGCTGGCCCTTCTATGGCGAACTGGTCGGCGCGCAGTTCCTGGCTCATCCGGTCACGAATCAGCCCGGCAGCCTGATGGTGGAAGACCCCGAACACCCCAGCACCGCCTTTCTGGGAAACAGCTGGAATCTGCCGCTGGAGGAGTTCTACAGCTTCAAGAGCAATCCGCGCGGTGCGGTCCGGGTGCTGCTGCGGATCGACGAGTCGAGCTACCTGCAGGAGCCCAACACCAGCTGCGACCCTTCCGGACCGACCTTCCCGCAAGGCTACAGCGGTGTCATGGGCGATCATCCGATGGCCTGGTGCCACGACAAGTTCGAAGGTCGCGCCTGGTACACCGCCCTGGGGCACGAACCCTATCTTTACCTGGACAGCAGCTTCCGGGCCCATCTGCTCAGCGGGATCCTGATTGCCGCACGACGGCTGGCCGCGAACTGCACGGTCAATGAGGCGCCAGACGGTGTTCCGCCCTATCAGCCACCGCAGCTGGAGGCCTGCGAGAACCAGCTCGCTCCGTAGGCCGGCTCCCTGCAAGCCCGAAAGGTAATGCCGCCGCGCGGGCAGCCGGACCCGCTAGTGCGTTCGCAGATCAAAGCGATCGAGATTCATCACCTTGTCCCAGGCCGCGACGAAATCCTTGACGAACTTCTTCTGGGCATCCGCGCTGGCATACACCTCGGCGATCGCGCGCAACTGCGAGTGGGAACCGAAAACCAGATCGACCCGGGTCGCCGTCCAGCGAAGCTTGCCGGTCTTGCGGTCCCGGCCCTCGTAGAGATTGTCGCCAGCCGGCGTCCAGTGGGTGCTCATGTCCAGCAAGTTGACGAAGAAATCCGTTGACAGGGTGTCCCGCTGCCTGGTGAACACGCCGTGCTTGCTGCCGCCGAAGTTGGCTCCCAGCATGCGCAGGCCACCGACCAGAACGGTCATTTCCGGCGCGCTCAAGGTCAAAAGCTGGGCCCGGTCGATCAAGGCGTGCTCGGCGCCTGTTCCCAGGTCCACGCGCAGGTAATTGCGGAAACCGTCGGCCAGCGGTTCCAGCGGCGCAAAGGAGTCCACGTCAGTCTGCTCCGGCAGGGCGTCCACACGCCCGGGCTGGAACGGCACCTTGACCTTGACGCCTGCGTTGGCGGCCGCCTGCTCGACCCCGACGCAACCGGCCAGCACGATCAGATCGGCCAGTGACACCGGCCGCTTGGCCTTGGCGTTGAAGTCGGCCTGGATGCCCTGCAGGACCTTCAGGACCCGGCTCAGGCGGGCGGGTTGGTTCACCTCCCATTGCTTCATCGGGGCCAGCCGGATTCGTGCCCCATTGGCGCCGCCGCGCTTGTCCGAACCCCGAAAGGTGGACGCGGAGGCCCAGGCGGTGCTGACCAGCTGGGTGACGTTCAGCTTGGACGAATGAATCGCCTCCCTGAGCTTGTCGACGTCCTTGCGCCCGATCGTCTTGCGCGGCGCCGGCGGCAGCGGATCCTGCCAGATCAGTTCTTCGGCGGGCACTTCCGGGCCCATGTAACGGACCCGGGGTCCCATGTCGCGATGCGTGAGCTTGAACCAGGCCCGCGCGAAGGCCTCTGCGAACTGATCCGGATTTTCGTAGAAGCGGCGGGAGATCTTGCCGAATTCCGGATCGAAGCGCAGGGTCAGATCGGTGGTCAGCATGGTGGGCTTGTGGAACTTGCCGGCCACATGGGCGTCCGGAATCGTGGCCTTGGCCTTCTTTGCCACCCATTGCTTGGCGCCGGCCGGAGACTTGGTCAGCTCCCATTCATTCTCGAACAGCTGCTCGAAGTAGTTGTTGCTCCACTGGGCCGGGGTGGTCGTCCAGGTGACTTCCAGGCCGCTGGAAATCGTGTCCTTGCCATGACCGGACCGATAACTGCTGGTCCAGCCGAAGCCCTGCTCTTCCAGCGGCGCGCCTTCAGGCTCCGGCCCCTTGTGCGATTCCGGCGCCGCGCCGTGGCACTTGCCGAAGGTGTGGCCGCCAGCGATCAGGGCGACGATCTCCTCGTCGTTCATCGCCATGCGGTAGAAGGTGGCGCGGATGTCCTTGGCCGCGGCGAGGTAGTCCCCGCTGGCGTCAGGGCCTTCCGGGTTCACGTAGATCAGACCCATGTGGGTCGCGCCGAAGGGCTCGGCCAGGTCGCGATCCCCTGTGAAGCGCTTGTCGACACCCAGCCACGCCTGTTCACTGCCCCAGTTCACGTCCTCGTCGGCTTCCCAGACATCGGGCCGGCCGGCGCCGAAACCGAAGGTCTTGAAACCCATGGACTCCAGCGCGACATTGCCCGCCAGCAGGAGCAGGTCAGCCCAGGAAATCGCCTGGCCGTATTTCTGCTTGATCGGCCAGAGCAGGCGGCGCGTCTTGTCGATGTTGACGTTGTCCGGCCAGCTGTTCAGCGGCGCGAAACGCTGTTGCCCGCGCCCTCCACCACCACGCCCGTCATGGATCCGGTAGGTTCCGGCCGCGTGCCAGGCCATGCGGATCATCTGCGGACCGTAATGCCCGAAATCCGCCGGCCACCAGGGCTGCGAATCCGTCATCAGTGCCCGCAGGTCCTTCTTCAGCGCCTTGTAGTTGAGCTTGGAAAACGCTTTGGCGTATTCAAAGTCCGCCCCCAATGGGTCGGAGTCCGGGCCATGCCGATGCAGCAGATCCAGGCGCAGCTGTTCCGGCCACCAATCGCGATTGGACTGCCCCAGCCCTGCCAGATGATGGAACGGACATTCGCTCTTGCCTTCTTGCTTCTTCATTTTTGCTCCTCCTGGACGCCGCCCGGGCATCCGGACGCACGCTTGATCGGGAAACCATTCAAGCACCAAGCGGGCGCCGCGTCCAACACCGCCGGGATGGCGCCAAGCGCTGAAGCCGGCTCGCCTTCCCGAGCACAATGCGATGGGATCAGCGCGCTCCCCGGCGGCGCAGGAGCATCAGGGCCGCGGTCAGACTCAGCAGGATGCCCAGCGCATAGGGGGCCGCGGCTCGCAGCCGCGGCCTGAGCACATTCTCCCGGTAGTTCCTGCGCACCTCGTCCTGGTAGAAATAGCCTTCCGGCATCGGCAGCACACCGTAGTCAGCCTCGTAGGCCCGGTAGTCGGCCAGCAGCTCGTCGAAGCGCTGCGGCAGCAGCTCCCGCAGGTCCCGGGTCTCGCCCGGGTCCCGCATGATGTCGTACAGATGCCATTGGCCGTCGCCCACCGGCTCCCGGTTGCGCATCAGCTTGTGCGGCCCCTTGAACAGGGCGGCGTTGCCGCCCAGCTCGTAGCCGATCGCCTGATCCGGCGGGTGGCTGCGTTCGGCGCGCCCCTGCAGGACCGGCAGCAGGCTGCGGCCGTCGAGCGGATGTACATCGCGCTCCCGGTAACGGGTGCCCGGATGAGCAACGCCGGCCAGGTCGAGCAGGGTCGGCACCAGGTCCAGCAGGTGCGCGAACTCCTGGTGCACCACGCCCTGCTGCAGCGCCTTCGGCCAGGACACGATCAGGGGCACGCGCAGCCCGCCCTCGCCGGCCCAGAACTTGTAGAACATGCCGGGAGCGGCCGAGGCGCTGGCCCAGCTTGGCCCATAGAAGGCATAGCTGCCCTTCTCCCCCAGCGTCTCCAGGTCGGTGTCGTAGTTGTACAGGATCCACAGCCGCACCAGCAGGTTGCTGGCCGGGTCGGTGGGCTCCGGGCCATTGTCACTGAGGAACACGAACACGGTGTTGTCGAACTCGCCGATCTGTTTCAGGTAAGCCATCAGGCGACCGATATGGTGGTCCATCGCGTCCAGCATGCCGGCGTAGACCGCCATGCGACGCGCCATGGCGCTGCGCTCATCCGGGTCCAGGGCGCTCCAGTCCAGGGTGGTGGGCATGCGCGCCATCGCGACGCCGGGCGGCACCACACCAGCCGCGATGGCCCGCTCGCGCCGCGCCTCGCGCAGCGCATCCCAGCCGCCGCTGTAGGTCTCGTGGTATTTGGCCGTGAACTCACGCGGCGCCTGCAGCGGCATATGCACGGCCTGGAAGCCCAGCTGGAGGAAGAAGGGCCTGTGGTCCTTCCGGTCGGCCTCGATGAACTCGATGGCCTTGTCCACAAAGTATTTCGAGGAATAGAAGTCGTCGGGCAGATGATGCTCCCGGCCGTCGGCGAACCAGTGCGCCTTGTCATAAGTGGGCAGATAGCTGCGCTGCTCCCAGTTGTCCGCCCCCGTGTCCGCCAGGGCTATCGAGCGCTCGTAGCCACGGTAGACGGGGAGCTTGCGGCCCTCATAGCCCAGGTGCCACTTGCCGACGTGATAACTGTGGTAGCCGGCATCACGCAGCAGCTCCGGCAGGGTCACGACATGATCGTTCAGAACGCCTTCATAGCCGGGCTGGCCACGCTGTTCCGGCGGCATGACAATCGCCATGTTGCCCAGCCCGTTCCGGTGGTGATCCACTCCCGTGGCCAGGATCGAACGCGATGGCGAACAGGATGCGGTCACGTGGAAGTTGCTGAAACGCACGCCCTGCGCCGCCAGCTGATCCAGGTGCGGAGTGCTGATCTCGCCACCGTAGGAACCCAGGTCGCTGAAGCCGACATCGTCGCCAATCAGCACCACGATATTGGGGCGCTTCGCGCCCTGCTCGGGCTGGGCTGTGGCCGCACCCTGGAACAGGAGTGCCAGCAGGCACAGGGCAACGGTGCTGAGGAAACGGTCGGACATGGCGCGCGGCTCCCGTGACGAGGCAAATGAAGGTTCTGATGCCTGGGGACGCGGACCGCAGCCGGATCATCCCCGGCCCGAAGCGCGCCTTTTTGCGCATTCTGTACCATTCGGTACAATAAAGCCACACTCCTCTGGTGCGCCGCATGCCCCGCAGCCCCGAATTCGACCGCCATCACGCCCGGGACCAGGCCCTGCAACTGTTCTGGTCCCAGGGCTATCAGGCGGCCTCACTCAATGCCCTGCTCCAGACCATGGGCATCGGGCGCGGCAGTTTCTACGCCAGCTTCGGCGACAAGAAGTCGCTGTTCATCGAATGCCTGCAGGCTTTCGGTCGGCAGACCCTGGCCCTGGCGGGTGGCCGGGACGGCGCGGACGCCCCGCCGGAACGGGTCATCAGCGCCTTTTTCGAAGCCAGCTTCCGCGACGTGCCGGAGGCACGCCTGCGCCGTGGCTGTCTGCTGGTCAATTCCATCCTCGAACTGGCGGATACGGATCCGGCGCTCTGCCAGATGGCCACGGACATCCTGGCTGGCGTGGAGCGTGCTTTCGCGGATGCACTGCGACAGGCGCAGGCGCAGGGCCGCCTGCAGCCCAGCGGCATGGCGCCGGAGCAGACCGCCAGCTTCCTCATGACAGTGAACCAGGGACTGCGCGTGCAATGTCGCAAAGGCCTGCCCCGGGAGCGGATCTGGTCCACGGCCATGCACGCCATGAACCTGGCCGGGCTGGAATACCCGGTTAACCATGCAGCGGCCCGGCAGGGCTGAACCAAGGAGCGAGAACCATGTTGAAAAAGATATTGCTGGCCGCGGTCCTGGCCGTGGCCACCGGCGCCGCGGGCCTCTATCTTTTTGGCGAGCAACTGATCCTGAAGAGGATGCACAAGATCGCCCTGGCCAGCCTGCAGGGGCAGCGACTCGCCCAGCTGGAGGATGGCCTGCACGTCATGCTGTGCGGCGCCGGCGCGCCCATGCCCGACCCGAAGCGTTCCGGCCCCTGCACCCTGGTCATCGCCGGGCGACAGGTGCTGGTGTTCGACATCGGCTCCGGTGCGGCCGGCAACATCGGGCCCAGCGGCATCCCGCTGGGCAAGGTGGAACGGGTATTTCTCACCCACTTCCACTCCGATCACATCGACGGCCTCGGCGAACTGTCCCTGCTCAACTGGGCCAACGGCGGCCGCACCGAGCCCCTTCCGGTCCATGGACCAGCGGGCGTGGAAGCGGTAGTCGAGGGCTTCAACGCGGCCTACAGCCAGGACTTCGGCTACCGCGTGGCCCATCACGGGCCGGCGATAGTACCGCCCTCGGGCGCCGGCTCCCGCGCCCTGCCGTTCCGCTCGCCCGCGGACGGGGAACTGTTACCGGTGTTCGCACGGGAGGGACTCACGGTCAGCGCCTTTCGCGTGACCCATGAGCCGATCGAGCCGGCCGTGGGCTACCGGGTCGAATACAAGGGGCGCTCGCTGCTGATCAGTGGCGACACGGACAAATCCGACAATCTACGGGCTCACGCCCGGGATGTGGATCTGCTGATCCACGAGGCCCTGTCGCCCACGCTGGTGGAGGTGCTGCGCGAAGCCGCGCGGGAGGCCGGACAGGATCGCATGGTCACCCTGTTCGACGACATCCTCGACTATCACACGCACCCGGTGGAGGCCGCCGAGATTGCACGCGACGCCAATGCCGGCCATCTGCTCTACCACCACATCGTCCCCGCCCTCCCCTTGAAGCCCATGGAAAGGATCTTCCTCAAGGGCGTGAGCGCGGTTTACGACGGCCCCGTCACCGTCGGCCAGGATGGCACCGCCATCAGCCTGCCGGCGGACAGCCGGGCGATTCGCGTCGATCACTGGCTTCCCTGGTAAGCCCGCACAACGTCTGGAGAACACGCAATGACATCATTCGCAGGAAAAACGGCCCTGGTCACCGGCGCATCCGCCGGCATGGGCGTGGACTACGCCCGGGAACTGGCCGCCGAAGGCGCCCGGCTCATCCTCGTCGCGCGTCGCGCGGATCGCCTGGAGGCCATTCGGTCGGAGCTGCAGCAGCATGCGGTGGACATCACGGTGCTGCCCTGTGACCTCGCCGATGCCGAGGCCCGCCAGGCGCTTTACGACAGCCTCAAGCGTGACGGCGTGGAGGTCGACCTGCTCATCAACACCGCGGGCCTGGGCCTGAAGGGCCCCTTTCTCGATGCGGACTGGAGTGCGATCCAGAACATGATTCAGGTGGACATCTCCGCCCTCAGCCACCTGAGCCACCTGTTCGGCCGGGACATGAAGCACCGCGGAGCCGGCGACATCCTGCTGGTGGCCTCCGTGGTCGGTCATTTCGCGGTGCCGAAATATGCCGCCTACAGCGCTAGCAAGCACTATGTGCGTGCGCTGGGCGTGGCGCTCAAGCACGAGTTGCGGCCGCACGGGGTCAATGTC
>JBFKIN010000058.1:0-10871 GCA_041632255.1 Oceanococcus sp.
GCATGCTCCACCGCCAGCGAGTGGTCGACGATCAGCTGGGTCGGCACCACCGGGTTGACCTTGGCCGGATCGCCGCCCTTTTGCGCGATGGCGTCACGCAGGCCGGCCAGATCGACCAGGGCGGTCTGGCCGAGGATGTCATGGCAGACCACCCGCGCCGGGTACCAGGGAAAGTCGAGGTCGCGCCGGCGCTCGATCAACTGCTTCAGGCAGTCGTTCAGGATGGCCGGATCGCAGCGGCGGACCAGGTTCTCGGCGTGCACGCGCGAGGTGTAGGGCAGGCCGGCGTAGGCGCCGGGCTGGATCGCCTCCACCGCGGCGCGGGTGTCGAAATAGTCGAGATCGGTGCCGGGCAGGGTCTTGCGGAATGCGGTGTTCATCGGGATTCAGCTCCAGCGCTCTCGCGGAGCGTGCGGAGAAAGGAAGGAGTGTGTGCGGGGCTGCGCAGCGGGCTGCGGATGGCGCGGGCCAGCCCGGCGGCGCAGCGGTGGCGGGGCCTGAGGCGCCCCGCTGGTATCGCGGATGCAGCAGTCATCGTGGATGGCCGTCCGCGGAGCAGGGCGCGACTGGCCCGGCCCCGCGACGGCTCTGGCATCAGTCCCGCTCGTTCAGCGGCACGAAGGCCTGATCTTCCGGTCCGGTGTAATGGGCGGACGGGCGGATGATCTTGCCGTCGATGCGCTGTTCGATCACGTGGGCGGACCAGCCGGCGGTGCGGGCGATCACGAACAGCGGGGTGAACATGGCCGTGGGCACGCCCATCATGTGGTAGCTCACCGCGCTGAACCAGTCCAGGTTCGGGAACATCTTCTTGATGTCCCACATCACCGATTCCAGGCGCTCGGCGATGTCGTACATCTTCATGTTGTTCTGCTCTTCCGACAGCTCCTTGGCGACCTGCTTGATCACCTTGTTGCGCGGGTCGGAGACGGTGTAAACCGGATGGCCGAAGCCGATCACGACTTCCTTGCGCGCCACCCGCTCGCGGATGTCGGCCTCGGCTTCGTCCGGCGTCTCGTAGCGCTTCTGGATCTCGAAGGCGACCTCGTTGGCGCCGCCATGCTTGGGGCCGCGCAGGGCGCCGATGCCGCCACAGATGCAGGAATACATGTCCGAGCCGGTGCCGGCCACCACCCGGGAGGTGAAGGTCGAGGCGTTGAACTCGTGCTCGGCGTAGAGGATCAGCGAGGTGTGCATGGCGCGGACCCAGGACTCGCGCGGCGCCTCGCCGTGCAGCAGGTGCAGGAAGTGGCCGCCGATGGAGTCGTCGTCGGTCTCCACGTCGATCACCCGGCCGTTGTGCGAGTAGTGATACCAGTACAGCAGCATGGAGCCGAGGCTGGCCATCAGGCGGTCGGCGATGTCGCGCGCGCCCGGATGGTTGTGGTCGTCCTTCTCCGGCAGCACGCAGCCCAGGGCGGAGACGCCGGTGCGCATCACGTCCATCGGGTGGGCGGCGGCCGGCAGCGCTTCCAGCGCGGAGCAGACGGCCGCGGGCAGGCCGCGCAGCGCTTTCAGCTTGGTCTTGTAGAAGGCCAGTTCCGCCGCATTCGGCAGCTTGCCGTGGACCAGCAGGTGGGCGATCTCCTCGAATTCGCAGGTGGTGGCGATGTCCAGGATGTCGTAGCCGCGGTAATGCAGGTCATTGCCGCTGCGCCCCACCGTGCACAGGGCGGTGTTGCCGGCGGCGGTGCCGGACAGGGCAACGGATTTCTTGGCTTTGGGTTTTTGCACTTCGCTCATCGGTTCTCTCCTGGTGGCTCAGGGCTTGCCCTGGGCGAACAGCGCGTCCAGCTTGCGCTCGTAGTCGTGATAGTTGATGGAGTCATACAGCTCCATCCGGGTCTGCATCGTGTCGACAACCGCTTGTTGCGTGCCGTCGCGGCGGATCGCGCCGTACACGTTTTCCGCCGCCTTGTTCATGGCGCGGAAAGCCGACAGCGGGTAGAGCACCAGGCCCACGCCGACCTCGCGCAGTTCGTCGACGGTATACAGCGGGGTCGACCCGAATTCGGTGATATTGGCCAGCACCGGTACGCCCACCGCCTCGGCAAAGGCCTTGTACATGGGCAGTTCGGTCATCGCCTCGGGGAAAATCATGTCGGCGCCGGCTTCGACGCAGGCCACGGCCCGCTCGATGGCCGCGTCCAGGCCCTCGACGGCCAGCGCGTCGGTGCGCGCCATGATCACGAAATCCTCGTCCGTGCGGGCATCCACCGCCGCCCTGATCCGGTCGACCATCTCGGCCTGGGAGACGATCTCCTTGTTCGGCCGGTGGCCACAGCGCTTGGCGCCGACCTGGTCCTCGATATGCATGGCGCCGGCGCCGGCCTTGATCAGCGCGCGGGTGGTGCGGGCCACGTTGAAGAAGGAACTGCCGAAGCCGGTATCGACATCGACCAGCAGCGGGGTGTCGCAGACATCGGTGATCCGGCGCACGTCGATCAGCACATCCTCGAGGCCGGAAATGCCCAGATCGGGCAGGCCCAGCGAGCCCGCGGCGACCCCGCCGCCGGACAGATAGATGGCGCGGAAACCGGCACGACGGGCAAGCAGGGCGTGATTGGCGTTGATCGTGCCGACGACCTGCAGCGGCTGTTCTTCGGCGACGGCGGCGCGAAAGCGCGCGCCGGCGGAAGCAGGGGTGTTCATTGGGGCATCCGTGGTGGCGGACTCACTGTCCGGTCAGTCCGCCATTTTGCCATCCGCAGAGGCCGTTTCCCAAATCGCTTTTAAAACAATTGCTTGGGGTTGTTGAGAAGAGCCCCTCAGGCCCGCGACACGAACTCCCGGGTCGCGGTATTGATGCGAATCACCTCACCTTCCGTGAGGTATTCAGGCACCTGGATTTCCAGGCCTGTCTCCAGCTTGGCAGCCTTGGTGCGGGCGCTCTGTGAGGCCGCCTTGAGAGCCGGCGCCGTTTCCACGATGGTCAATTCCACGGTGCCCGGCGGCTCGATGCCGATACAGGCATCCTCCAGCAGCAGTGCGGTATAACCCTCGGCATTGTCGACCAGAAACGGGGTGACGTTGTCCAGCTGGGATTCGGGCAGGGTGTACTGGCTGTAATCCCCCACATCCATGAAGGTGTGGCCTTCGGCGTCCTGATACAGGTACTGCACCGCGCGGCGCTGGAAATCCACTTCTGTCAGCAGGTCGTCACCGCGAAAGCTCTGGTCGAGCTTCTGTCCGGTGCGGGCGTGGTTCAGGCGCACCTTGTATAGCGTACTGGCCCCGCGGGCCGTGGGGTTGTGGGCCTGGACCTGGCGCACGATGTAGGGCTTGCCGTCGATTGCGACGACCATGCCGGTTCTGAGTTCCGCAGCTCTGGGCATAGGGGACCGTGATGCTGAAAAGGCGGCAGCCTACTCAGTTGGGTCGGCGGGCGCCATCCCCCGGTCGGCAAGGCCGTCGAAAGACGGTATGTTGACTTGCGCGCCGCTTCCCTGTGTCACAATGCGGTGGGGTGACGGGCTGCATCGCTCGCCCGGATTCAGAACCGGTTCCGCTCGACAAGGATAAGATGTGCGGATGGGAAGGTATGACGCACTGATGGATCACTGGCGGACCAGGTCGCTCCGGGGCGGAAGGGTAGCGGCTGCATGGCTCTGTCTGCTGACCGGGTTCCTGAGCCTGCCGGCCGCCGCCGAGGGGCCGGCCGCTGGTCCGGTCCCCGTGGAGGTGATCGCGCATCCTTCGGTGGACGAAAGCTTCCTGAATCGCAGCTATCTGCGCTCGGTGTTCACCTTGCGGGTTCGGACCTGGCCGAATGGCGAGCCGGTTCGCATCTTCGTCATGGCCGATGCCGACGACGTCCATTCCCGCTTCGCAAGGGAAGTGCTGGGCACCTACCCGTACGTGCTGCGGAGAACCTGGGACCGCAGCATGTTCACCGGTACCGGTCTGGTTCCGGAGCGCGTGGACAATCTCGAGGAGATGCGTCGTCGCGTCCTGACCACGCCAGGAGCAGTGGGTTACATGCCGGTACAGAGCGCTGACAACTCGCAAATTACGAACCGGTTACTGGCCGGACTGGGGGACACATGGTGATTCGGCTGAATGGAGCTCGGCTGGGTCTGATGCTGGGTTTGTTGATAGCGGGTCCTGCGCCAGCCCTGGAACTGGACATCCACGGGGCGCTGGCCCAGGGGTACGCGCTGTCGGAAGGCAACGACTACATCGGCAACAGCACCAGCGGCAGTCGCGACCTGTACGAAGTGGCCATCAACGGCCGGACAGTGCTGACCCCCCAGCTGCTCGCCTCGGGCCAGTTGACGGCTCGGCGTTTCGGCAAGCTTGATGATGCCCGTCTCCGGGTCGATTTCGCCCAGCTGGACTGGCAGTTCCACAGCGCGGCCGAGAGCGACGCCGGCCTGCGCATCGGCAAGGTCAAGAACGCCTACGGCCTGCACAACGATTCGCGAGACGTCGTGTTTGCGCGGCCCGGGATTCTGCTGCCGGCCTCAGTCTACTTCGAGGGTCTGGGATTTCGCGATCTGTTCTTCTCGGTCGAGGGGGTTCAGCTTTACGCCCACCGCAGCCACGGCGGCAACCTGAGCGAGTTCACGGTCAGCACCGCCCGCGACTTCGATGCTTCGGACAGTTTCGAGCGCAGCCTCACCTCCGGGTCTTCGCTGGAAGGCAGAGCCGAGGTTTCCGACTACTATCTCGGCCAGTGGCTGCAGGACTGGGGGGGCGGTCGATTCCGGAGCGGTCTGAGTTACTTTGGTGCCGGTCTGCAATTCATTCCCGACGACCCCCAGGCGGCATTCGCCACCCTGACGCTGGATTCGGATCTTTATGTGCTGTCCCTGCAGTATCTGGGGCCACGTAACAGCCTGACTTTCGAGTATCGCTACTCCGTTTTCGAATTCCGCTCCCAATTCGGCACCAACCGGGGCAGCAGCGATGGCGGCTACCTTCAGTTCCGGCGGCTGGTGTCGCCCGAGCTGGACTGGTTTGTGCGGTACGACGTCACTTTCAGCGACCGCAGTGATCGTGACGGTCGGGAGTCTGAGGCGAACAGCGGTCGTCCGCGCTGGGAGGAGTTCTCCCGGAACCACACGGTAGGCCTGCAGTGGCGCCCCGCGCCCAGCTGGGGGGTCTTCGCCGAGCACCACTACATCGACGGCACGGCCAACCTGCCCATCACGGCCCGGCAAAGCGGCCAGCAGCCCGAGCGTCATTGGCAGGTGACCTTGTTGATGCTCGCCTATCGCTTCTGAGGCGGTCGTGCCCGTGGATGTGAATGCGGACTTCCGGTCCGGCATCCGCATCAGTCTGCTCTGGAAGCTGCTGCTGCCCTGCGCCCTGGTGTTCATCGCCATCTCCGGCCTGATGACCGTTCAGAGCTGGAACCAGCTCACCGAACAGCTGCGTCAGAAAACCATCGAGCAACTTCAGGGCGATGAGCGGGTGCTGGTCAATCTGTTTGCGCAGTTGCGTAACGAATATGCCCACATCGGCACGGAACTGACGGCGGCGTTCAATGCCGGGGGCGAGCAGCGGCTGTTCGACTACATCGAAAATTCGCCGGATATTTTCGCCCGCCTGAACTGGGTTGAAGCCTATTCTTCGACCCTGACGCCGGTGGGCGGCTGGGCTGTCGCCGGCTGGCAGGTCACCCTGCCCCAGACGCAACGCGAAACGCTGCTGGGCGCAGCCAGATCGGGTCTGCGACCGGTTGGCGCGATCCACTGCGACGATGACTGCGAATATGTGCTGGCAGCGCCGGGAGGAAGCGGGCCGGACAGTCTGCTGATGTTGATGGCGGCACCGCTGACCGAGCTTCTGCCCGGGTATGGCGCGCTGACCGGTGGCGATATCGTCCTGTTTCGCCAGGAGGCCGGCCAGCCGCCCAGGGTACTGGCCCAGACGCTGGAGGGCCGGCTTGATCCCTCGGATCTGGTCGACCTGATGCAGAGCAAAGAGCGTTCCGGCGAACGTCAGCTCGGTGACTATCTGCTGGCCTACCAGCAGGCGCAGCTTGCGGGGTCTGACGCCGCAGGTTCCGAACTGCGCGTGCTGCTGTTGCGGGACCTCAGCGAGAAGCGCGCGCGTGCGCGCAGTCAGGCCTTGCGGCAGCTCTTCATCGATCTGATGGTCGTGCTGCTCGGGGGGCTGAGCCTGTTCTGGGTCATGTCCCGCAACATGCATCGCCTGCAACGGGTGACCCGCGTGCTGCCACAGTTGTCGGAATCGGGACACTACGCCGAAACCCGGGCGGCATTGCGGAAGGCCTCGCCATACAGCTGGGCGAAGGACGAGGTGGACGCATTGCGTGAAACGCTGGAATGGCTCAGCGAGCGCCTGGAACAGCTGCACGGCGCCGAGGCCGCCAGCGAGGCCAAATCGCGTTTCCTGGCCACAATGAGTCACGAGATCCGCACGCCCATGTCGGGCATTCTGGGCCTGACCGAGATTCTCAGCCGTACCGAACTGGATGCCGATCAGCGGCGCATGGCGGTGATGATCCACGATTCCACCGCCAACCTGCTGGCCATCATCAACGATGTGCTGGATTACTCCCGGATCGAGGCCGGAGCGGCGGAGCTCGATCTCATCGCCTTCGATCCCGGGGCGCTGCTGGAAACGGTCGCCGAGATGGTCGGGGTCAACGCCACCCGCAAGAATCTCTGCCTGAAGGTGCTCTACGGGCGTGACCTGCCGGCACAGGTGCGTGGCGATCAGGGCAAGTTACGGCAGATTCTCCTCAATCTGAGTTCCAACGCGCTGAAATTCACGGAAAGTGGCAGCGTCACCCTCAAGCTGGAGCAGCAATGGCGGATCAAGGATCAGGTCAGCCTGCGCTTTTCGGTCAGCGATACCGGCATCGGCGTTCCGCCGGAGGCCCAGCGCAAGATCTTCCAGCGCTTCTCGCAGGCCGATTCCACGACCACCCGACGCTTTGGCGGCACCGGGCTGGGTCTGGCAATCTGTGAGGGCCTGTCGCGCCTGATGGGCGGCCAGATCGAACTGGAATCGGCGCCCGGCGAGGGCTCCTGCTTCAGCCTGCAGCTGGAAATGCCGGTGATCGCCGAAGCGGCGCCGGAGTCCTCGCTGCTGGATGGCGTGACCGTGCAGACGCGGCTGGAGCGGGATGAAGAGGCCTGCTGGTCGGAACATCTCAGGGCGGCGGGGGCAAGCCTGGGTGAATGCTCTGCCGATGACCCGGAATCTCCCTGCTGCGTTCACCTGGATGCCTCGCCCAGCGGCGACCGTGCCCGGATTCAGCTTCGCTACATTGAGGATGGCGGACCGGCCCGCAAGCTGATCGATCGCCCGGTGCGGCCTTCCGAACTGGTCCGGCACATTCGCTCCGCGGTGTTCGGAGAAGAACAGCGCAGCACGCTGGCGGCGCAGGGGGGAGAGGTCCAGTTCGATGCCCGCATCCTGGTCGCGGAAGATCAGGAGGTCAATCGGGAACTGCTGGGCCGCCAGCTGCAAAGACTGGGCTGCACCGCGGTGCTGACGGGTGACGGGCTTGAGGCTCTCGAGCGGCTGACCCGGGATCAGGATTTCGATTTGCTGATCACCGACCTGCACATGCCGGAGCTGGATGGCTACCGGCTGGCACGACGCATTCGGGAGCATCCGAACAAACGCCTGCGGGGTTTGCCTATCGTGGTGCTGACGGCCAGCGCCAGTCCCCAGGACCTGGCGCGTCTGCATCGTTTCGGTGTGGATCGCAAGCTGGTCAAGCCGGCGCGCATTGCGGACCTGGAACAGTGTTTCGACGAATTGTGCCTGCCTCGCAAGTCCACTCCGGTGCCACAGCCCCCCGCCGAGGCGGCGGACAGCGTCGCCGAGTCTCCGGCGCCGGTGTCTGCTGCAGCCGAGGCTGCCGCGCAGGCAGGGGCGGAGGAGGAGGCGGTTCTGGATCAGGCCTTGCTCAGGGACGTTCTCGGTGAGGATATGAGCATGCTGGGAAGCTATCGGGACATGTTCGAGGAAACCGCCAAGCCGCTGCTCGTGGATTGTCGGGATGCCCTGGCCCGGCAGGATACCGAAGCGCTGAAAGCGCTGGCGCACCGGCTCAAGGGATCCAGCCGCTCCCTGGGCGGTTTGCGCCTGGCCGGGGAACTGTCTCGCCTTGAGGATGACATCCACGCGGGAGAGCCGGACCTGGCGCAGCGCCTGGATCGGGTCGAGTCCGAGATGGAAAGCTTTCTGCAGGCCCTGCACGAGAAGGTTCAGGCGGCCTGAACGCTGTCCCGCGCGTGCATCCCGCCCGCCGGTGTTACGAGGGCGCCTGCCGTCCCACCAGGCTGTCAGCCAGGGCAGGGGCGCCATGGGCGCGGAAATAGGTCTTGCCCAGGGTCAGGATCAGCCGTTCGATGACCTCGAAGGGCTCGACCCGCAGGGGCAGCACGATGCCCTCCCACACCGCCACGGCGGTGCGCGCCATGTCATGCGGCGGGATGTCCGTCTTGATCACCCCTTCATCCAGGGCCCGCTGCATGACCGCCGTCATGGCCCGGATCGAGGCTTCATCGAAGCGGCGGTGCGCCTCGATGGCCGCATTGGTATTGAGGCTGTTGGAGCTCAGCCAGTAGCCGGCCACGCCATGGCGGATGCGCGGGTCGCGCAGCAGGTCGACGACGCCGTAGAACATCTGGCGCAGCTGCTCGCCGGTGTCGTCCAGCGCGCTCATGGAGTGCACCACGTACTCGCTGAACAACTGGTGCAACTGTGCCTGGCAGTCCAGGTACAGGGCTTCCTTGCTGTCGAAGTGCCAGTACAGCGCCGCCTTGGTGACACCGGCTGCCTTGGCCACGTTCAGCATGGAGACGCCGTCGAAGCCGTAGCGCCCGAACATGCGAAAGGCGTGCTGGCGAATGCGTTGCAGGGTATCGCCCTGCTCGATAGCGGGTTTGCGCGGCAAGAGACGAATTGTCCGGTCGGTTAATTGACCGAGTATAGCCTCAAGGCCGACTCAGACCTCGACCATCTCGAAGTCGGACTTGGGCGCGCCGCAGTCGGGGCAGGTCCAGTCGTCGGGTACGTCTTCCCAGCGGGTGCCGGGGGGGATGCCTTCATCCGGCATGCCTTCGGCTTCGTCATATTCGAAGTCGCAGACCAGGCAACGCCATTTCTTGTCAGCCATGATGATTACCGCGTGACGGGCCCCGCGACGGGGCCGGTGAAAAGAAAGCCGGCGATAATAGCCTCTGAGACCCACATGTACTAATATATCCGTCTATCCGGATAGGGAGATAATTATGAGCCGCAAGCAGCAACTCGGCGCCGCACTGGATAGGCGCATCCTGGTGCTGGATGGCGGGATGGGCACCCTGATCCAGCAGCACAGGCTGGACGAGGCGGGCTACCGTGGCCAGCGCTTCGCGGACTGGGGCCAGGACCTGAAGGGCAACAATGACCTGCTGACCCTGAGCCAGCCACAGATCATTCGGGAGATCCACGCGGCCTATCTTGAGGCTGGCGCCGACATCGTCGAGACCAACACCTTCAACAGCACGGCCATCGCCCAGGCCGACTACGGCATGCAGGAACTGGTCTACGAGCTCAATCGGGAAGGCGCGCGCCTGGCGCGTGAAGCCTGTGACGAGGTCGCGACGGATCAGCGTCCCCGCTGGGTCGCCGGCGTGCTGGGGCCGACCAACCGCACGGCGTCGATCTCGCCTGACGTGAACGATCCCGGTTTTCGCAACGTGAGCTTTGCCGCGCTGGTCGAGTCTTACACCGAAGCGGTGCAGGGCCTCGTCGATGGCGGCGCGGACCTGATCCTGGTCGAAACCATCTTCGACACCCTGAATGCCAAGGCGGCGGTCTTTGCCGTCGAAGAGTTCTTCGACGGGCGCGACGAGCGCCTGCCGCTGATGATCTCCGGCACCATCACCGACGCGTCCGGCCGGACCCTGTCCGGCCAGACCACCGAGGCCTTCTACAACTCGCTGCGCCACGCCCAGCCATTGCTGTTCGGCTTGAACTGCGCCCTGGGGCCGGACCTGCTTCGCCAGTACGTGGCGGAACTGGCGCGCATCGCCGAGTGCTACGTCTCCGCCCATCCCAATGCGGGACTGCCTAACGAATTTGGCGAGTACGACCTGGGCCCGGAGGAAATGGCTGTCCAGATCCGGGAGTGGGCGCAAGCGGGCCTGCTGAATCTGGTCGGCGGCTGCTGTGGCACCTCGCCCGAGCATATCGCGGCCATTGCCCGGGCGGTCGAAGGGCTGGCCCCGCGCAAGCCGATTCCGCCGGACGGGCGCCTGCGCCTGTCCGGTCTTGAGCCCTTCAACGCGGCGGCGTAGAACGGTCCATCAGCCCTTGCCAGAGGCGTGTGGGCGCGCGACGCCGATGCGCGCCCCTCCCGCCAAGGCCACGCTGACCGTCGCCTGCCAAGAGAGCCCCATTTCTCGTGTGCTTCCCGGGCTCAGCGTCGCAGCTTGCCTGCGATGACCGGGAGGCCCGGCGAGTCAAACCGAGATGTTATCAAGCATGAGCAGACCCACAGCCCAGTTCATCAACGTCGGTGAGCGCACCAACGTCACCGGCTCCGCCCGTTTCCGCAATCTGATCAAGGCGGGAGACTACGACGCAGCCCTGGAGGTGGCGCGGCAGCAGGTCGAGAACGGCGCCCAGATCATTGACGTGAACATGGACGAGGGCATGCTGGACTCGAAAGCGGCCATGGTGCGCTTTCTGAACCTGATCGCGGCCGAGCCGGACATCGCCCGGGTGCCGGTGATGATCGATTCCTCCAAGTGGGAGGTGATCGAAGCCGGCCTGAAATGCCTGCAGGGCAAGGGCGTGGTGAACTCAATCAGCCTCAAGGAGGGAGAGGATGTCTTCATCGGGCAGGCCCGCACCGTCCTGCGCTACGGCGCCGCGGTCATCGTCATGGCCTTCGA
>JBFKIN010000059.1:0-10702 GCA_041632255.1 Oceanococcus sp.
GAAGAGGACATCGACTTCCTGTCCGACCCGGATTTGCGTGAGCGATGGCGGTCGCTCCACGTGGAACATTCGGACCTGCTGGCCGAAACCCGCCATGGAGTGCGCCTCAATCAGGGCCTCTGTGTCGTGCTGGCAGGCGCGCCAAACGCAGGAAAATCCAGCTTAATCAATAGCTTGAGTCAGCGTGATCTGGCGATCGTCACAGCCGTGCCCGGTACCACCCGGGACTTGCTGCAAGCTCAGCTGACCCTGCACGGCGTGCCGGTGACCGTGATCGATACAGCCGGTCTGCGTGACAGCGAGGACCCGGTGGAACGCGAAGGCGTCCGACGGGCACGTGCCGCTATCGCCCAGGCTGACTATCTGCTGCATGTCCAGGCGCCGGATGTCCCCAACGAGCGGATTCCGGACACCGGCGCCCGGGTTATCACCGTGCACAACAAGTGCGACCTCTCCGGCCAGCCGGCAGGCTGGGCCGACGGTGCCCGCACGGCGATCCATCTTTCGGCCCGCACCGGCGAGGGACTGCCCGCGCTGATCGACGAACTGGCCGGGGCAGAAGCCGGTGGAGACAGCGAGTTCAGCGCCCGGCAGCGCCACCTCGACGCCCTGCAATGTTGCGGCCGACACCTGCAGCACGCAGGCGAGCAACTCCAGGTCGGGGCCGGCGATCTGGCTGCCGAGGAACTGCGACTGGCCCAGCATGCGCTGGGAGAAATCACCGGCCAGGTGCATTCCGATGACCTCCTGGGCCGCATCTTCTCCAGCTTCTGTATCGGCAAATAGAATCAGTCCCCGGGAACAGCCGATCGGCATTCACGGCGTCCGTCCCTTTCTCTCGTACCCAGTCAACCTATAATGACCAGCCGCCAGCAGCGATTGTCGTGGCTGGCCAATCGAGGGAAGGGGAAGTCAATGGCGGAACAAAAGCAGGCGCCGGTTTCCGATCCGGACCCGGATGAAACCCGTGAATGGCTGGAGGCGCTGGAAGCCGTCATCGAGCGGGAGGGGCCCCAACGCGCCCATCATCTGCTCGAAGCGCTGATCGACAAGTCGCGCCGTTCCGGTGCTTACATCCCCTACTCGCCGAATACCGCCTACGTGAACACGATTCCGCCACAGGCGGAAGCGCGTTCGCCCGGTGATCATGCCCTGGAGTGGCGGATTCGCTCGCTGATCCGCTGGAACGCCATCGCCATGGTGGTCCAGGCCAATCGCGCCCACGATGGCGTCGGTGGTCATATCGCCAGTTTTGCCTCGGCGGCCACGCTCTACGACGTCGGTTTCAATCACTTCTGGCGCGGTCCCGACCACCCCTCCGGTCCCGATCTGCTGTACATCCAGGGTCACTGTGCCCCCGGGATCTACGCCCGCGCGTTCCTGGAAGGGCGTCTGAACGAACAGCAACTCAAGAATTTCCGTGCTGAAGTGGACGGCAACGGTCTGTCCTCCTATCCGCACCCCTGGTTGATGCCGGATTTCTGGCAGTTCGCCACTGTCAGCATGGGTCTGGGGCCAATCCAGGCCATCTACCAGGCCCGGCTGATGAAGTACCTGCACAACCGTGGCCTGGCTGACATGGCCGACCGCAAGGTCTGGTGCTTCTGCGGTGATGGTGAGATGGACGAGCCCGAATCCCTGGGCGCCATCGACATTGCCGCGCGCGAGAAGCTGGACAACCTCATCTTCGTGGTCAACTGCAATCTGCAGCGCCTGGACGGCCCGGTGCGGGGCGACGGCAAGATCATCCAGGAACTGGAAGGCAGTTTCCGCGGCGCCGGATGGAACGTCATCAAGGTGATCTGGGGCGCGCTCTGGGATCCTTTGCTGGCGCAGGATGCCGATGGCCATCTGCTGCGACTGATGGACGAAACGGTCGACGGGGAGTATCAGGCCTACAAGGCCAAGGGCGGCAGATATACGCGGGACGAGTTCTTCGGCAAATACCCGGAAACCGCGCGCATGGTGGAACGCCTTTCCGACGAAGATATCTCGCGCCTCAACCGCGGCGGCCATGATCCACACAAGGTCTACGCCGCCTATCATCGGGCGGTGAATGAGCCCGGTGGCCGTCCCACCGTGATCCTGGCCAAGACGGTCAAGGGCTATGGCATGGGCGAGGCCGGCGAAGGCCAGAACATCACCCATCAACAGAAGAAGATGGGTGAGCAGGCACTGAAGGAATTCCGCGACCGTTTCCAGATTCCGATCTCGGATGAACAGATCGCGGATACCCCTTTCTACATGCCGGCGGACGACTCCGAGGAGCTGCGCTATCTGCGCGAGCGGCGCAAGGCGCTGGGTGGGCACCTGCCGGCCCGGCGCCGCCACAGCGAAGCGCTGCAGATTCCACCGCTCGAGACTTTCAAGCGTCAGCTGGAGGGCACCGGAGAGCGCAGCATCTCGACGACGATGGCGTTCGTGCAGCTGCTCCAGACGCTGATCCGGGACAAGAACGTTGGTCACCGCGTGGTCCCCATCGTGCCCGACGAAGCGCGAACCTTTGGCATGGAAGGCATGTTCCGCCAGCTGGGCATCTACTCCGTGGTCGGTCAGAAATACAAGCCGGAGGATTCCGAGCAACTCGCTTTCTACCGGGAGGACGTGAAGGGGCAGGTGCTTGAGGAGGGAATCACCGAAGCCGGTGCGATGTCCTCCTGGCTGGCTGCGGCGACCGCCTATGCCAACCACGACACGCCGCTGATCCCCTTTTACATCTACTACTCGATGTTCGGCTTCCAGCGGATCGGGGATCTGGCCTGGGCCGCAGGTGACATGCGCGCGCGTGGTTTTTTGCTCGGAGGCACCGCCGGGCGCACCACGCTCAATGGCGAGGGCCTGCAGCACGAGGACGGACACAGCCATATTCTGGCTTCGACCATTCCCAACTGTCGCGCATACGACACCACCTTCGCCTACGAGATCGCGGTGATCGTGCAGGAAGGCATGCGCCTGATGTACGGCGAAAACCAGGATCATTACTACTACCTGACCCTGGAAAACGAGAACTACCAGCATCCCGCCATGCCGGAGGGCGTGGAACAGGACATCATGCGCGGCCTCTATGTGTATTCCCGCCAGGAATCAGCCGGTGAGCGCCATGTGCGCCTGCTGGGATGCGGTGCCATCTTCCGCGAGATTCTGGCCGCCGCCGAACTCCTGCAGCAGGACTGGGACGTCAGCGCCGACATCTATGCCGCGCCGAGTCTGGTTGAACTGATGCGCGATGGCCAGCAGGTCGAACGCTGGAACCGGCTGCACCCGGATGAAGAACCGCGCCTGAGTCATGTCGAGCGCTGTCTGGGCGACAGCACCGCGCCGGTGGTTGCCGCTACCGACTATCAGCGCACATACGCCGAGTTCATCCGTCCCTATGTCGCTGCGCCCTATTACACCCTCGGCACCGACGGCTACGGCCGTTCCGACACGCGCGAGAAACTGCGCGATTTCTTCGAGGTTGACCGCCGCTGGATCGCCCTCAGTGCACTCAGCGCCCTGGTCAAGGCCGGCGTACTGGAACGGAAGTTACTGAGCCAGGCCATCGAACGATACGGCATCGACCCCGAAAAACCCCACCCGACAACGGTGTAAGGCCATGCAGATCAAGATTCCCGATATTGGCGATTTCGATGCGGTGGAGGTGATTGAGGTCCTGGTGTCCGAGGGCGATGCGGTGGGTCGGGAGCAGGCCCTGATCGTGCTCGAGTCCGACAAGGCCACGATGGAGGTGCCATCGCCTGCAGAAGGCACCTTGAGTCGGCTCACGGTCAAGGTTGGCGACAAGGTCGCAGAGGGGGATGTCATCGGCGATCTGGAGCCTGCGTCCGCCAGCGACTCGCCGGACGAGTCGGAACAGCCGACCCCGAGTGCCCCGCCATCGTCCGAACAGAGTCCGGCGCAAGAGCGACAGCCTGATTCGCCGCCTTCCGCGCCGGTCCCTGCAACTCCTGCGGCGCAGGGCGAGGCGCCGCCGAAATCGAGCGAAGGTCACAGCGCCAAGCCTCACGCCAGCCCCTCGGTGCGCCGATTTGCCCGTGAACTCGGTGTCGATCTGGGTCAGGTCGAGGGCAGCGGACCCAAGGGTCGGATCACGAAGGACGATGTCCAGGGATTCGTCAAGCGCTCCCTCGCCGGTGCACAAACCGCGCCGGGCGGAGGCGCCGCCCTGCCCCAGATGCCCGCAGTGGATTTCAGCAAGTTCGGCGAGACCGAAAGCCAGCCTCTCGCGCGTATCCGCAAACTGTCGGCGGCGCACCTGCACCGCAGCTGGCTGATCGTGCCGCACGTGACCCAGTTCGAGAGTGCCGACATCACAGAACTGGAGGACTTCCGCAAGGGTGAATCGGCCAGCGGCGGGGTCAAGCTCACCCTCCTGCCCTTCGTGCTCAAGGCCGTGGCCATCGCGCTGAAGCAGCTTCCGGAGTTCAACAGTTCGCTGGCACCCGACGGGCAGAGCCTGATCCTGAAAAAATACTGCCACCTGGGATTCGCTGCCGACACCCCGCAGGGTCTCGTCGTGCCGGTGATTCGGGATGTCTGGAGCAAATCGGTCCGTGAACTGGCGGTCGAGGCGAGCGAACTCGCCGCCACCGCGCGCGACGGCAAGCTGTCCCCTGCGCAGATGCAGGGCGGCTGTTTCTCGGTGTCCAGCCTGGGTGGTATCGGCGGTTCGCATTTCACCCCGATCGTCAATGCCCCCGAAGTGGCCATTCTGGGGGTGTCGCGGGCCCGCACCGAGGCTGTATGGGATGGCGCCAGCTTCCAGCCCCGCCTGATGCTCCCCTTGTCACTGTCCTATGATCACCGGGTCATCGACGGGGCCGCGGCCGCTCGCTTTGCGGTTCTGGTTGGCAGCCTGCTCAGTGATGTGCGTCGCCTGTGCCTGTGATCGGGAGCATCCCGGGAGCATGCTTGTGGACTTGCTCCGGCGCATCATGCATCGTTGCGAGCTGAAATCGTCCGCCCCCCGCAAGGACTACGAGAGGAGAGATCAATGCGGTTGTTCACCGGAATTCTGATCGGCGCGCTCTGCGCCGGGTCCATCGCGCAAGCCAAGGTGTCGCCCGACGAGGCCGCCAAGTTGGGTGTGAAAGGGACGGAACTGACCCCGCTGGGCGCGATTCGTGCCGGCACGGATGACGGGCAGGTGCCGGCATGGACCCCCCATACCCCGAACGGCAACAAGCTGATTCGGGAGCCGACCTGGATTCCCAATCGTTTCGAAAAGGAAAAACCGCTGTTCGTCATCACCAAGGCGAACATGGGCGAATACGCCCATCTGCTGTCAGAGGGGCACAAGCGTCTGCTCGAGCGCTACGACAGCTACAAGATGAAGGTCTACCCCTCGCACCGCGACGCGGCCTGGCCCGAGCAGATCTACGAGGCCACGATCAAGAACGCGACGACGGCCTACCTGGCCGAAGGCGATCCGGACAAGATTCGGGAAACCACGCTGGGTTTCCCCTTTCCGATTCCGACCAGCGGCGCCCATCCCTGGTGGAACCACCGCCTGAAATGGCGCGGCAACGATGTGGTGCGCTACAACAATCAGGCCATCGTGCAGGCGGATGGCAGCTTCCAGGAAACCAAGATCGTCGAGGAAGTGAAGTTCAAGTACGCCAACCTGGACCAGCCGGGCAGCATGAACGGCCCGGACGACATCTTCCTGTGGTATCTCTCCGAAACCAAGTCGCCCCCGCGCATGGCGGGTCAGATCCTGCTTGCCTGGGAGCATGCCGACTACCGCAGCGCCTGGCTGTACAACCCGGGTCTTCGGCGCATCCGCCGGGCGCCCTCGGTGGGCTATGACAATCCTTACGAGGGCACGGACGGCCAGCAGTTCTACGATCAGGTCGACATGATCAACGGCAAGCTCGACCGCTACACGTGGAAGCTGCTGGGTCGCAAGGTGATGATCACGCCCTACAACAGTTTCTCGATCAACTCGAAGGATCTGAAATACGAGGACATTCTCACCGGGAAGCACATCAACCAGGACTTGCCGCGATATGAGATCCACCGCATGTGGGTGGTCGAGGCCAACAACAAGCCGGACGTGCGCCACACCTTCAAGAAGAAGGTCATCTACTTCGACGAGGACACCTGGACCGCGTCGATGATCGATAACTACGACCATCGCGACGAGTTCTACAAGTTCCAGGAAGGCCACCTGATCTGCGTGGAAACCATGCTCTCCTGTTCCACCGTGCCGGAAATCATCTACGACTTGCAGTCGCGCACCTACTTCGCGACGGCATTGATCAACGAGGACAAACCCAACGACTTCACCGTGTCCTTCGACGAAAAGCACTTCGACCCGAACAAGGTGAAGAAGCGCGCCACGCGCTAGGGAGCATAGCCAGGGTCATCTTGTCCATCCGGCCAGGAGCACGCCATGAGCACCGACATCCGCGTCCCCGACATAGGGGATTTTGAAGCGGTCGAGATCATCGAGATCCTGGTTTCGCCGGGGGACCCGGTCGAAGCGGAGTCCGGCATCCTGGTCCTGGAGTCGGACAAGGCCACCATGGAAGTGCCCGCGCCGGCCGCGGGCCGCATTGCTGAATTGCTGGTCAAGGTCGGTGACAAGGTCGCCGAGGGCGATGTGATCGCGCGGCTGGATACTGCTGATGCCATCGTGGCCGAGGCTGATTCGTCTTCGGTTCCGGCTGGGGAGGGCGCTGCCGAGGAGTCACCCGCGGTGGAGGCGCCCGCGACAGCGCCACCGTCCACCGGGGAGGCGGATCTGAGCTGTGAGGTCCTGGTGCTCGGCTCCGGCCCCGGCGGCTACACGGCGGCCTTCCGTGCCGCCGATCTGGGGCTGGACACGGTGCTCGTCGAGCGCTGGCCCAGCCTGGGCGGGGTTTGCCTCAACGTGGGCTGTATTCCATCCAAGGCCCTGTTGCACACCGCCCACGTCATCGACGAAGCGGCCTCGATGGAACAACATGGCGTCAGTTTCGGTTCACCCGAGATCGATCTGGACAAGCTGCGCGGATTCAAGGACTCGGTGGTCGGCAAGCTCACTGGCGGCCTCGTTCAGCTGGCGAAGCAGCGCAAGGTTCGGGTGGTCCACGGCGAGGGGCGATTCACCGGGACCCACAGTGTCGAAGTGGTCGGTGAGGAGGGCCGACGCACAGTGGCCTTTTCCCAGGCCATCATTGCGGCGGGTTCGGAATCCCTGCGCCTGCCCAACATGCCGTGGGATGACGAGCGGCTCATCGATTCGAGCGGGGCCCTCGAACTGCGGGATATACCGGGCCGCATGCTGGTCATTGGGGGGGGCATCATCGGCCTCGAGATGGCCAATGTCTACGCCGTGCTCGGCAGTTCGGTCGACGTGGTGGAGTTGACCGGAGAACTGGTTCCGGGCGCCGACCGCGATCTGGTCAAGCCGCTGGCCAAACGCATGGAAAAGCGCCTTGATCATATCTGGCTCAACACCCGCGTCACCCGGGTCGAGTCTGCCGGCGAGGGTCTCAAGGTGCATTTCGAGGGCGATGCCGCGCCGGAGCCTCAAGTCTACAGCCGGGTCCTGGTGGCGGTGGGGCGCAAACCGAATGGTCATGCCATCGGTGCCGATGCCGCCGGTGTCACGGTGGATGAGCGCGGTTTCATACCGGTTGATCCCCAGCGCCGGACCAATCAGGCGCATATCTTCGCCATCGGAGACATTGCAGGGCCTCCCATGCTGGCGCACAAGGCCACCCACGAGGCCAAGGTGGCTGCGGAAGTGATAGCCGGACACAAGGTGGCTTTCGAACCGCGCTGCATTCCTTCGGTCGTCTACACCGACCCCGAGGTGGCCTGGGTCGGGCTGACGGAAAATCAGGCGAAGGCGGAGAACATCGCCTATGACAAGGGTGTGTTTCCCTGGTCAGCGAACGGTCGCTCCCTCGGCATGGGTAACAGCGACGGGCTGACCAAGATTCTCTTCGACCGCGACAGTGGTCGCTGCCTGGGTGCAGGTGCGGTCGGTCCCAATGCCGGTGAGTTGATGGCGGAGCTGGGGCTGGCCGTGGAAATGGGCGCGGATGCGGAGGACATCGGCCTGACCATCCACGCCCACCCTACCCTGTCGGAATCCGTCGGCATGGCGGCCGAGGCAGCTGCTGGCACCCTGACCGACCTGTATCTGCCCAAACGCAAATAGTCGGCACGGTCGGTTTCGAACTGCGGCGGCGCCCTGCCCAGGGCCTGCGCTAACGGAGGATCCCGGGCCTCGGGGTATGCTGGCGGGTGGTTCCCGGCCTGTTCGCGAACCCCCGAGGGAACGAGATCAGGCTCGTGTCACGAATCTCGAAGGACGCTTCGGCCCGTCGACACGCGCCCTCTTTGCGTCGGCAAACCCCGGGGCGCCTTGATCACCCTGCAAGGGCAGGCAGCGTCGACGGCTTTCCGCGGCGGGTCTCGTCGCTCAGCTTTCCAGTTCCTGCACGATGCGCCATTGTCCATCGGCATCGCGACGCCAGAACTGCTGCTTGAGGCTGACTTCCTTGTAGGTATCACTGCGGTAGTCCTGGCGGAACTCGACCAGCCGCAGATCCTGCTCGTCCGGGTAATCAAAGACGCTGAGCTGGCTGATTTCGACCTGCACGAAGTTCTTGTGTGCATTGACCCGGCGCTTGTGCGCCGCGAACTGTTCACGGTTCATGCGCCCGTTGCTGAAGTCCTCGGCATAGAAAGCCAGATAGGCTTCGGTATCCAGCGCATTCCAGCGGCTTCGCCAGTCTTCCAGGGTCCTGCGAAAGTTCTGCGCCCGTTCCCGTTGTTCATCGCGGGGCAGCCAGCGCACCCGGTCGCTGAACACCACCCGGGTGGCACCAGGTTCGACAAAGGGCTTCAGGCTGTTCAGGTCCTCGTTGCCCACCGCGACACAGCCTTCACTGGACAGCGGCGGCCGGGTGAACTGGTCACGCGGGACTCCGTGCACCCAGATGCCATAACCGGTGCGACGGGCTCGCCGGTCCCAGCTGTTCGGGTAGTCAACGGGGAAGGCACCGGTGCCGTAGAGCTCCGGAAGACTGGCGTCATCCAGGTACTGGGTCACGGTATAAATCCCGACCGGGGTCCGCCCGTCATCCTGCACCTGCTTGCGGGTGCCGTTCTTGCCGATGGTGGCGTACATATGCCGCAGGACTCGCAGCGTTTGGTCGCGATGCTCCAGCAGGAAGAGGCGCCGCTCGGCCAGATCTGCCAGAAGCACATGGCGCACGTCATCGCTCAGTTCGAGCAGGGCATCGGGGACCCTGCCCTGCCAGTTGCTGGCTGTTGGCGCCTTGTCCCAGTGCAGCCCCGATTCGCCGGTCAGCCCACCGAAGGTCGGACGGCTCAGCGGATCCAGGTGCAAGGCCTGGTGCAGGCGAAAATCGGGTGCGGTGTCGACCAGCGCCTGTGGCGACGGCATCAGATCCGAACCGGCGGCCAGGCCGGGCAGCAGGGCCAGGCCGGCAAGCAGCCGAACAACCCGGCTTGCGGACCGGGCCGAGCCGCCAGGGTCTGCCGTCTCTGTCATATCCGGGCGATCCCGCCTAATTGACGACACGCTCATCAACGATCAACCAGCGGCCATTGAGCTTCTCCAGCTCCAGTTGCTTGCGCACCTGATCGGAATAGGTGTCGGACTCGTAAATCTGCAGAAAATCCACCCGAGCGAAACTGGGGGTTCCCTGGAACACGCTGGGATTCAGCACCTGGACCGAAATGGAGCGGGGGCGCACCACGCGACTGCGGCGCTGCGACTCCCACACGGAGCGGCTGGTTCCGGTGGCGGGATCGAAGTTCGGGCTGTAGGTTGCGAGATAGGCGTCCACGTCCTGCGCGGACCAGGCCTGCGCCCAGCGGTTCACTGCGGAGAGGATGGCCGCTTCATCCGGCGCCGATCGAACCGGGCTAGGTTTCTCGACCGCCGGCGCGCCGGCAATCACCGGTTCGTTGCCGGACAACAGCACGCTGGGACGGCTTGCGGCGGAAGCGGGCGCCGGGGTTGCAGCGGGCTGAGCGGTCGGTACGGCAGGCCGCGGGGTCACGCGCGGCGTCGGCGCCGGCGTGCTGCTCGGACGGGTGACGATGCGGCTGGTGGCCGCCGGTGTCGGACGCACGGCCTCGGCCGACGCGACAGCCTGCGCCGGGCGTTTCACAGCCGGCGTCGCCGTGCCCTGATTGGGATCCAGCCGGGCCAGCACGTCCAGCTTGTTCTGCAGGGCGGGATTGCTCTTGTCGAGGACGATGGCGCGATTGTAGGCCGCACGGGCCAGGGCGGTGTAGATGTCGCCGAGATTCTCGTGCGCGGTGGCGTAGCTCGGGTGGCTCGTCAACGCGGCCTCGAGGGCGTCACGGGCCTCCTCGTACTGGCCCGCGCGGGCGTACAGAACCGCAAGGTTGTTGTAGGGCTCGGGCAGCTCCGGAAAATCACGCACCAGGTCGGAAAAAACCCTGATGGCGTCTTCGTCCCGCTGGAGCATCACCAGGGCCAGCCCCTTCTGGAAGCGGGCATCGGCATCCTGCGGCTGACGCGCGAGATGCTCATTCAGCGCCTGCAGCGCCTGCTCGTACTGACCGGCATTGAGAGCCTCGCGGGCCTCGTCAAGAGACGCGGCATACGCGCCGGGCAGGAACAGGCAGAGGCTGAGCAGGAGGATTCTGGTCACTGGGGCTACCGCCAAGGCTTGTGATATGGCTCGAAATCATAGCAGTTTAGGCC
>JBFKIN010000060.1:0-10628 GCA_041632255.1 Oceanococcus sp.
AAGGCGCGCCTGCGCATGGGCGACAAGCTGGCGGCCAAGATCAAGCGCACCTGGCCGGATCACGACATCGACGTGGTCATCCCGGTGCCGGACACCAGCCGCACGGCGGCGGTGCAGCTGGCGGGCGAACTCGGGGTCAAGTATCGCGAGGGCTTCATCAAGAACCGCTACATCGGCCGCACCTTCATCATGCCGGGACAGGCGCAGCGCAAGAAATCGGTGCGCCAGAAACTGAACCCGATCGATCTGGAATTCCAGGGCAAGAACGTGTTGCTGGTGGATGATTCCATCGTGCGCGGAACGACCTCGAAGGAGATCATCCAGATGGCCCGCGACGCCGGCGCGGCCAAGGTCTATTTCGCCTCCGCCGCCCCGCCGGTGCGCTATCCCAATGTCTACGGCATCGACATGCCCACCGCGTCCGAGCTGGTGGCACATGGCCGCAGCGAGGAAGAGGTGCAGACCCTGCTCGGCGCCGACCGTCTGATCTACCAGGATCTCGACGCCCTGGTCGAGGCGGTCAAGAAGGGCAACCCCAAGGTCAGCCGCTTCGAGGACTCGGTCTTCTCCGGCCACTATGTGACCCAGGACGTGAGCGAGGACTACCTCAGCCAGCTGGAGCTGTTCCGGTCCGACGCGGCCAAGGCGGCGCGCGGCAATGTCGGGGACAGCAAGTTCATCGACCTGCACAATCCGGTCTGATGGCGCGCGACCCGAAAAGCTGGGGTGTCGGTACACAGGGGGTGCGGGGGCACGAACTGCGCACGGAACTGGGCGAGCATTCGCCCGCGATCTTTGCCACCAGCAGCTTCACCTTCGCCTCCGCCGAGCAGGCGGCAGCGGCCTTCGCCGAGACCGAGGACCGCTACATCTATTCGCGCTTCGACAATCCCACGGTCGAGGCCTTCGAGCAGCGCCTGGCGCTGATGGAGGGCGGCGAGGCCTGCGTTGCGACCGCCTCCGGCATGGCCGCCATCCTCACGGTGTGCCAGACCTTCCTCAAGCAGGGTGATCACGTCCTGGCCGCCAGCGGCCTGTTCGGCTCCACCATCGGCCTGCTCAACAATTACGTGGCGAAGTTCGGGATCGAGATCAGCTATGTCTCGCCCAGCGACACCCAGGCCTGGCGCGACGGCATGCGGTCCAACACCCGCCTGCTGCTGGCCGAGAGCCCGACCAATCCGCTGACCGAAGTGGCGGATATCCGCGCGCTGGCCGATATCGCCCATGCCGGCGATGCGCTGCTGGTGGTGGACAACTGTTTCTGTACGCCGGCGCTGCAGCGCCCGCTGGAGCTGGGAGCCGACATCATCGTGCATTCGGCCACCAAGTTCCTGGACGGGCAGGGCCGCTGCATCGGCGGCGCGGTGATCGGCGATGCGCAGCGCGTGGGCAAGGAGGTCTATGCCTACATGCGCTCGGCCGGGCCCTGCATGAGTCCATTCAATGCCTGGGTCTTCCTGAAGGGCCTGGAAACGCTGGAAGTGCGCATGCAGGCCCATTGCCAGCGGGCGCTGACGCTGGCCCAGTGGTTGCAGGAGCAGGCCGCCGTGACCCGGGTCTATTACACCGGGCTGCCGGACCACCCGCAGCACGCCCTGGCCAGCGCCCAGCAGAAGGCGCATGGTGCGGTCGTGGCGTTCGACCTGCGCGGTGGCCAGGAGGCGGTCTTCCGCTTGATCAACCAGTGTCAGCTGCTGTCCATCACCGCCAACCTGGGCGACACCCGCAGCACGATCACGCATCCCGCCACGACCACCCACTATCGCATTGGCCCCGAGGCGCGCGCCCTGGCCGGCATCGGCGACGGTCTGGTTCGCATCGCGGTGGGCCTGGAAGATGTAGCCGACCTGATCGACGATCTGCGGCGTGGGCTGGGCTGAACAGGCGCTGGCCGCCTGGCACTGCGCCGATCCGGTCGACAAGTGCCGTCTGACCCTGGCCCTGCCGGAACCCGATGCGCCCTGCGCCGGCGTCACTCTCGGGCTGGATCCGGGACGCCCCGCACGCCCTGAGCTGGTTCACCCTGCCGCGGTGCCGCGGCGGCGTCTGGGCGGCACGGCTGGTCGCATCGCCCTGATCCACGCGATCGCGCATATCGAATTCAATGCCATCAACCTGGCGTTGGATGCCGCACTGCGTTTCGCCGGCCTGCCGCTGGCCTATTACCGCGACTGGATCAGCGTCGCCATGGATGAGGCGCGGCATCACCGGATGCTGGTGGACCGCCTGGCCGAGCTGGGCGCCGGCTACGGGGAGCTGCCGGCCCACAACGGCCTGTGGGAGATGGCGCAGAAGACGGCCGATGATCCGCTGCTGCGCATGGCCCTGGTGCCCCGGGTGCTGGAGGCGCGCGGACTGGACGTGACCCCGGGCATGATCGAGCGGCTGCGTCAGACGGGGGACGAGGCCACGGTGAGCTGCCTCGAACTGATCCTCGAGGAGGAGGTACGCCACGTCGCCATCGGCAGCCGCTGGTTTCGTTACCTGTGTGCCCAGCGCCAGCTGGAGCCGGTCGCGACATTCCAGACCCTGCTGCGCGAGCACATGCCCGAGCGCAGCGCCGGTCCGCTGAACCGGCCGGCCCGGCTGGCCGCCGGCTTCAGCGCGGACGAGCTGGCGCTGCTCTGCGGCGAGGCCTGAGCCCGCGGCGGGCACGCCGCCGCGCGGACACAGGGGCAGGGCAGCGCCACCCCGGCAGCGATGGCCAGATCGCCTACGGCGTCACGATCGCGAAGCGTCCGTCCGGTTTGTCGAACAGGCCGAAGAACTTGATCATGTCGAGCTTGCTGCCGTCGATGTCGAGTTCGTCAGAGAGCAGCGTGTCCTTGATGCCGGCCTGGCCGAGCGTCATTTTCAGGAACAGCGCATGGGTCAGGCGCAGCGTCACGTCGGCGGTCTGGTCGGTATGCGGCTCGCTGTGCAGCACGGCGTTCTCCAGCCACAGGTGGTAGCCTTCGCCGCGATCGCTGAACAGGAAATTGACCGACAGGTTCAGGCCTTCCGCCTTGGGTCCGTTCAGCCGCGCCGCCATGGATTCGAAGAACTTGTGCAGCGGTATGGCGCGCAGCAGGTCGATGGCGGCGCTCATGTCCGCGCCGTCTTCCGGCCCGCCGTGGCGCAGTTCGTAGGCCGCTGACAGGTAGACATCGCGCCAGGGACCGGACTCGGCCTGGTAACCGAGCTGGTCGTAGGTTTTTGCCAGCAGCGCGCGGCCGGCGGCGTGGTGCTCGTCGGCGAACACCAGATGGTTGAGCAGCTCCGCGGCCCAGCGGTACTCGCCCGCGTCGAAAGCCTGCCGGGCCTGGTCGAGGACCGCATCGGCGCCGCCCATGGCCGCCACGTATTTCTCGGCGGCGGGCCGGGGCGGCAGGGGATCCAGATTGGCCGGGTTGGCGTCGTACCAGCCGAAGTAGAACTGATACACCGCCTTGGCGTTGTGCTTGACGGTGCCGTAATAGCCCCGGCTGGAAAAGGTGCTGCTCAGTGATTCCGGCAGGGTGATGGCCTCGGCGATCTCGCGCGAGGTGTAGCCGAGATTGGCCATGCGCAGGCTCTGGTCGTGGATGTACTTGTAGGTGTCGCGCTGCTTCTTCAGGAAATCCACGATCTCGGCATTGCCCCACAGCGGCCAGTGGTGGCTGGCGAAGTAGACCTCGGCATCGCCGAACAGCTTGGTCGCCTCGTGGATGTAGTCGCTCCAGCGCAGCGCGTCGCGCACTTTGGCGCCGCGCAGGGTGTAGACATTGTGCAGCGTGCGCGACACGACCTCGGCGCCGCAGAAGGCCTTCAGTTCCGGCAGGTAGAAGGTGAACTCGGCCGGCGCCTCGGAGTCGGGGGTGAACTGGAACACGAAGCGCAGACCGTCGATGCTCAGCTCCTGCGGCGTGCGGTCGATGATCTCGGTCGGCTCCAGGATGCCGATGTTGCCGCCGAAGGGCACTTCCTTGCCCAGGCCCAGGTCCACGTGGCCGCGCTCGGAGCGGGCCAGGCGCCGGCCGTACTGGTAGGCCGCGCGACGCTGCATGGCCACGCCCGCCATCACGTTCTCGCTGGTGGCTTCCTCGGTGAATCCGCCGGGGGCGATGACGCGCACGCCCTGGTCGCGCGCCTCTTCCACACTCAGGATGCCGCTGATGCCGCCGAAGTGGTCCACATGGCTGTGGGTGAACAGCACCGCGACGATCGGCTTGTTAGGCAGGTGCTGCATGGCGAACTCCCAGGCCGCGGCGGCGGTCTCCCGGGTGGTCAGGGGATCGACGATGATCCAGCCGCTGTCACCCTCGATCAGCGACATGTTCGCCAGATCGAAACCGCGCAGCTGGTAGACCCGCTCGCTGACCTTGAACAGGCCGTGGATCGCGTTGAGCTGCGCCTGGCGCCACAGGCTGGGATTGACGCTGGCCGGCGCCGGCCCGGTCTGGAAACCGTAGCGGGTCTGGTCCCACACCACCTGGCCCTGTGCGTTCCTGACGACCAGCGCCTCGGGGCTGGCGATGAGCCCGCGCTGCGCATTGTCGAAGTCGGCCTGGTTGTCGAAGTCCAGCTGCTTCATGAGGGCGGCGTTGGACTGCGCCGTCGCAGCAGTGGGCGCGCTGTGGCCCTGGGCATCGGCACCCTCTTCGGGCTGGAACTGCGGCTGGGAACCACAGGCGGCGAGGGCGATGATCAGCAGGCCGACTGCAGGGCGGCGCAGGCCGCTGCGTGTCCGGATCGTCATGTCGGGTTCTCCTAGGCGGGACCGAGCGAGTGGACCTCGCCGGTGGGTGTCTGCGGGCAGTCCTCGGTGGCTTCGAACTGGCTGGCGCGGTTGGCGATGGCGTCGGGGCTGACCGGGCAGCCCAGGGCCTCGAAATCCGCGGTGCTCATGTGCGAGCCGTAGGGGAAGTACTCGCCCATGACCGGCGCCTCGCAGGCCCCTGCTGGCGCCGGCACATCCTGGATCGCGTGGCCGAAACCGACCTCGGGCAGCATGTGCCGGATGATCGCGAGCGAGTTCTTCAGCGGTCCCCAGGGCAGCCAGTTCACACCGCACTCGGGCGTGGCGTTGGCCGGGCGGTCGCCTTCCCGGCCGACCAGAAAGATGCCGCGATTGTCCGCATCCAGCACGCTGTTCTCGTCATACAGACAGTCGTAATAGCGCTGGCTGGCGATCTCGTAGCTGCACACCGACCAGTAGCGCATGTCTCCCGCGCCCATCACCGGATCACCGGCCACCGTCCGCGGGGCCTGCGGCATGCGCGCCTCGAACACGGCCAGCGGGCCGTGGTCCTGGTTCAGGGGCGCATAGATGTAGTTGTTGTCGACATTGCTGGCAAAGCCACCGCCGCCGCCGTCGGCGTTAGGGGTGAGCGTGTGCACCGGTTCACGTAACGGGGTGGCATTGACCCGGTTCTCCGATGAGCCTTGCAGGCCGAAGAACTTCAGCCAGTTCAGATCAGCGAAGGAGCCGAATCCGGTGGGCGCCGGCAGGGATGCCGCGGCGTCGGTGATCTGCTCGTTGATATCGCCGGGCAGGAAGGGCTCCAGCGCATCGCAGGCCTCCGGGCCGCGGTACATGGCGCCATCCGGCGCATGGAAGCTCACCCGGGGCAGGGGCTTGTCGCCGGCCCGGTCGGTACCGGTATCCGGCACGTAGATGCGGTAGATCACGATCGCATAGGGCACGGCCGTGGCGCCGGCGCCGCCCAGTGGCAGGTGGGCGTAGAGCGTGTTGGGTTCACGATCATCCGGCGGCGTGCCGGCGAGGAGACGCAGGCTGTAGCTGCGCGCCGGGCTGTTGCGGTCCGCGCCGGCGACGAAGGGGTTGGTGCTGCCCGCGGCCGGCAGGATGTCCCGGTCCGACACGGCGTCGATGGGCCGGAACAGGGGGTCGTAGAGGTTGAAGGACATGTAGCGGGCCTGCGGAAACTCGCCGTCCAGGGTGATCCCGACCCCGTCGATCACCGGAATGGCGGCCACCCAGTACTTGGCATAGATGTCGGGGTAGAGGGTATTCACGGCTGCATCGTCGATGGTCACGCTCCAGAAACAGTCACGCGCGGCGGCGCCCATCTGGCCGCCGGGTGCAGGCGCCCCGGGGCCGGCAGCGGTGGTTGTGGTCTGGTTCTGGCCGGATTCGCCGCCCTGGCAGGCGCTGATCAGCAGGGTCAATCCCAGCAAAATGGCACGCATACTCTGTCTCCTTGTCCCCATCATGGTGCCCAAGCTTAGAATCGTCCATCGTATCGGGCTTGTCAGCCGGCGCCAGCTTCTGGTCCGCCCGCGCCAGCGATGCTCTTGCCGCGCGTAGGCTTGTTGCGTCACCGCTGCGTCTCCGCAAACGTGATTCGAGCGGATGGCAGTCGGCCAAGCCGGGGCAGGCCCGTGGCAAGCTGGGACAAGCGGGGCGGGGCCGTGCGCATGCGACGCTGAGGAATATGAGCGAAGAACTGACCACCATCACCACCTGGGCGGCGAGCATCGCCGAGGCGCTGGAGCGCCGGGGCCTGGCCCCACAGCCCTTGTTTGACCGTGCCGGTCTGGATTACGCGCAGTTGCGCGACATCGATGCGCGTTACCCGGTCATCGGCATGACTAAGCTGTGGCGGCTGGCCGCCGAGGCTACGGCCTGCCCGCATTTCGGCCTGGAAGTCGCCAGCCAGCTTCAGCCGGGCGCGCTGCATGCGCTGGGCAGCGCGCTCGTGGCCAGCACCTCGCTGGCGGATTCCTTTGCCCGACTGGACCGCTATTCGCGCATCGTCAGCAATGCGGGCCGCTGGATCGTCGATGAGGGGGGTGACCCGGTCGTCGCGCGCCTCGAAGTGGTGGATCAGGGCCGGATCGTCGCCGATGAAGCGGTCGACGCCTTTGTGGCCGCCGCAGTCCGCATTGGCCGTCTGATGACCGCCGACCGCTACCGGCCGAATGAGGTCCGTCTGAGACGGGCGCGGCCTGCACAGGAGGCGCCTTACCTGCGTCATTTGGGCTGCCCGGTCCGTTTCGGCGCGGAAGACAACGGTCTGCTGATCGATGCCGCCAGCTGGCGAGAACCCCTGCGCGGCGCCAATCCGGCAGTGGCCCAGGCCACGGAACAGGTGGTGGCGGAATATCTGGCCCGGATGGAACGTGCACAGCTGACCCATCGGGCGCGTCAGGAGCTTTTGCGCCAGCTGCCGGCGGGTGAGCCGTCTCTGCGCGATCTGGCCCGTGCCTTGCACATGAGCGAACGCAGTCTGCAACGAAAGCTCAGCGGCGAGGGCATCAGCTACAAGATTCTGCTGGATGACAGTCGCCGGGATCTGGCCCGGAGTTATCTGGAGCAGTCGCGCCACAGCTTGACCGAAATCGCCTTTCTGCTGGGTTTTTCCGATCAGAGCAATTTCAACCGGGCCTTCCGCCGCTGGACCGGAAGGGCGCCCAGCGCCTATCGCGCGGACCTTCGCAAGGGCGCCGTCGGCCCCGCTTGACGCCCGCGTCATTCGTGCCAGCCAGTCGATGATGGAGATCTCAGGGACGGATCAGCAGCGTTCCGGAGGGCACGTCGGCAATCGAATCCCGGCAGGGCTGGTTGGCCAGGGTGCCGCAGGGCCGGGCCTGCGGTCGTGGCTGCTCGTCGGTCAATACGCCGAGGACCAGTTGCGAGGGGTGTTCGGCATCCTGCCAGACGGTGTTCAGCGCGGGTTCCGCCGTGGGCGATGCGCCCCAGTCGCCGGTGAGGCTCAAGGGTGCGTCGATGATCAGGCGCAGGGCGCTTCCGGCGCGGAAGCGGTGGGCGAAGGGGAACACTTCCAGTCGTATCAGAACCGGTTCGCCGGACGGCAGCGGGGCGACGCTGGCCTGCGTATGCAGCTGGAAGGGCCGCGTGGCTGTGGAGCGTTGCTCGTCGAGGGCCCGCTTGGAGGCGCGCAGCCAGCCCCGCGCGACATAGACCTCCTGCCCGTCTGGACGCACTTCGGTGATGGTGGCCTGGACATCCGTGTCGCTGGCCGTGGAACTCAACCACAGATCGACGCTGGCCGAACCCAATAACTGCAGATCCACGGCCAGCGCCGGACTTGTCCACACCAGCCTGCCGGCATCCGGTGCGGGGACCCGCCAGAGCTCATGCAGTTCGTCGGAGCTGTCCGGCAGCGGGTTGGTCGATGAGGAGGGCGCCGCATAGAGGTAGCTGTCGGCGGCTTCGGCCGGCGCCGGATGGTCGGTGCTCAGGATGCCTCCTTCACGCAGGTACAGCGCGACCGCGGCGGGCTCGGGTGTGCGCGCAAAGGGCGTGACCCAGCTCGGCGCCATGTCGTCCGATCCCAGCTCGTGCAGCAGCTGGATGTGCGGCGTCTCTTCGAAACCGTTGTCCACGCCCCGCAGGAAGCGTTCGTAGAAGGCCACCAGCAAGTCCGAGTGCAGGGGATGGCTCCAGGTGAGATCGTGATTGCCGTTGCTCATCACGCTCCAGGTCCGTTCGGCATCCAGCATGTCGAGCAGTCCGCCCGGTTCCAGCAGCCCGCCGATGCGCGAGCCGGTCTGTTCGTCCTGCCAGTAGTTGATGTGCAGTGCCGGTACCTGGATGCGGTGCGCCGTCGTGGCCGGGCTGCGCTCATGCCAGCCGAAGGGGCCATCGATGTGCGGACTGAACTGCCCTTCGACGGCGAAGGATTCGTAGGCCAGTCGGTTGGCGGCGTGATTCACGGCGCATTCCGGGTCGCCCTGGTCCAGGGCCTCCGGGATACCGATCAAACCGGGCGCCTCCTGCTGCACGGTGAACAGGCCGGCGAAGGCCGCATTGGGAATGCCGCCGGGCATGCCCACGTCGCGATACAGATCGAAGATGACGTTGGAGGGCGCGATCGCCCGCAGGTGCGGTGGCTGCTGGGCGGCGACGAACAACTGCATGATGCCCGGATAGGAATAGCCGATCATGCCGATGTTGCCGTCGGACCAGGGCTGCACGGCGGCCCAATCGACCGCCTCGGCGCCGTCGACGGCCCACTGCGGATCGAACAGGTCGAAGGCGCCGCTGGAACAGCCGGTGCCGCGCACCGAGACCCCCAGCATCGTGTAGCCCAGCCGCAGCAGACGGGATTTCACGGCGGGAATATTGCTGAAATAGCCGCCGGTGCCTGCGTCATAGCCGTCGTACTGCATCACCACCGGACCCGGCGGCGCGTCTTCGGCGCGCTCCATGTGATAGCGCAGGCGGGTGCCGTCGGCCACGGTCAGGTAGCCCACCTCGGTGACGGTGGTCTCGCTGTACGGCTCATCCTGGGCGCGCCCGGGCACGCCCGGGCTGGCGTCGTGGCGGCCCGCGCCGCCGCAGGCCACCAGGGCCAGGGCGAGCAGCAGGGGGGCGGACCGCAGGGCGGAGACAAGGGCAGAAATCATGGCGCTTTTCCTCTATCGGATGCTCAGCATATCGATGCGGTCGGCCGCGGCAATCCCCTCGACGCGGACGAGGCCACGGAACGCCGGGCGGCCGGCGAGGACCCGCGACGCCGGCCGCCGGAGCGGCGACCGGAATCGGCTTGCGATGCCGCCAGGGCTGACCGCCGCAATCAAAGCGTCTTCAGGTATTCCAGCAGGGCACGGCGTTCCGTTTCCGTCAGCGCCCGGGTCCATTCGTGCCCGCGCTTCTTTTTGGAATACATGCCGGTGTTGTAGATCATCCGGTCTTCCAGACCCTGCTCACCCACCGGTGGCGGCACCACCCAGGTCGGCCAGGCCAGGCCACCGAGCAGCATGTCGGCGCCCCATTGAATCTCCTGCGGCGTGTCCTGAGCGGGCTGGCAGGTGTAATAGGGAATGCCGCTACCGCCATCGCCACAGTTGATCTCGTCGTAGTTCCAGCCCATGCGCTCCCAATCGTAGCCGCCGGAGGGGCCGTGGATGCGGGTCTCGAAGGCATTGAAATGGACATCGGTCGTGGTGCGCTGGCGCCGCCAGACCTTGGGCCGTGCCGCCGGTTCCAGCACCCCCCAGACATTGGGTACCGAGCCGTTGTGGAAGTAGGGCGCGCTGGCCCAGACGCCGTGCAAAGGCGGGGTGACGTAACCGACGGTCTTCTCCTCGAAGGCGCAGGCGCCCTTGATGCGTCCGACGGACTCACCCAGGCCCAGGCTGGGAACCTGGCCCAGGGTGGGATCGCCCACGGCGCTGATGCCGTCGCTCACCCCTTCCAGGTTGCCGCTGTGGCTGAACAGGCGGGACAGGTGATCGACGAAGTCGCTGCCGGAGACGCCATAGAAGAGGTAATCATCCATGGTCTCGGTGAATTCGTCCTTCTCCTCCGGCAGCACGTAGCCCTCCACCGCATCGGGATAGGACCACCAGAAGGTCGAGACATGCTCGCGGATTTCCTGGGCCCAGCCCTCGGCCTGGGCCGGGTCGGTATCGACGATTTCAATCGGTACGGTATAGCCCACCGTGCCGGCCAGGCGCGGGTCGGGCAGGAAGCGCTGGTCATTCACGTAGCGCGGCGAGTAGGCGCCATGGCAGCCGGCGCAGGAGCCGTTGCCCTTGGGCCGCGGAATGTCCGCGTTGAGTTCCTCGTCCCACAGGTCCTTCTCGTGAAACAGAATGGCGCCCTGTTCCGCCAGGGGGCGGCGGATGCAGCCGGGATGGTCGGCGCCGGACGGCTCCCCGTCGATGCCGCTGCA
>JBFKIN010000061.1:0-10571 GCA_041632255.1 Oceanococcus sp.
CCAGGACCGCGCGGATGTCGGCGATGGTCTGCTGTTGCGCGTCCTGACGCCGCGCGCTGATGCGGCTGTACTCGGCACTGACCCGATCGAGTTCGGCCTGCTCCTCGGGGCTCAATTCAGCCGCCTGGGCCTTCAGCCGCAGGTCCTCACGGCGCTGCAGCAGCGCCTGGGCCTCGGGGTCGCCCGCCAGGGTCACCAGCATGGCGGTCGTTTCGCCGGCCGGATCGGTCAGCAGATTCCGGTAGATGGGGCTGGTGGCGAACTCCCGCCGGGCCAGCTCGCGGTCGACCTCCGGGTCGAGCAGCGTATGCACTTCGTCCTGCACCTGGGACAGGCTCTGGCGCGGGCTGTCGATCAACGGCACATCGAGCAGGCTGGTGACCGAGGCCACCGGCTCGAGCGCTTCCAGATCGTCCCGCAGGGCCTTGATCCGCCGCAGAACCTCGTCGCTGAACAGGTCGCCCTGCGGGGTCACCGCGACGATGACGAATTCCGACTCCCCGTAGCGCTGCGAGATCTCGCGGTAGTAGCGGAGATCCGCGTCATTTTCAAGAATCAGCGAGTCGGCCGAAGCATCCAGACGGAAGTCCTGGGCGAACCAGGCTGCCGCCGTGGCCAGCGCCAGCAGCAGCAAGGCGACGGGCCAGGCGCGCTGCAGGGTCAGGGCGAAGTACAGCCGGGTCAGATTTTCGCGCATCGGAATGTTCCTAGGCGTGGGCGGGGGTGGCTTCCTCTGCGGTGGCCCGCAGCGATTGGCCGTGGTCGCGGCCGATGAAGAGGTAGGCCGCGGGCACCACGTAGAGCGTGAACAGGGTGCCGATGGTCATGCCGGAGGCGATGATCATGCCCATGGAGAAACGGGCGGCAGCGCCGGGACCGTCGGCGATCAGCAGGGGGAACATGGCGACCACCAGCGCTGCGGTGGTCATCAGCACCGGCCGCATGCGGATCGACGCGGCCTCCTCGATGGCCGCGCGCTTGCCCAGGCCCTGTTCCTGCAGCTTGTTGGCGAATTCCACGATCAGGATGCCGTGCTTGGAGATCACCCCGATCAGGGTGACCAGGCCAACCTGGGTGTAGATGTTCAGGGTCATGCCGGGGAACTGGGTCAGCTTCATCCCGTTGGTCATGCCGAAGATGTTCAGGAACAGCAGCGCGCCGCAGATCGACATGGGCACGGTCACCAGCATGATCAGGGGGTCGCGCCAGGACTCGAACTGGGCCGCCAGCACCAGGTAGATGATGACAAGGGCAAAGCCGAATGTGGCCAGCAGGGCGGAGCCTTCCTGCTTGAACTGTCGGGACGGGCCGGCGAAGTCGACCTGGAAGTGTGGCGGCAGGACCTGGGCGGCAATGTCTTCGAGAATCTGCAGCGCTTCGCCTTGCGGCACGCCCGGGCGGGGCACCCCGATCAGGATGTTGGAATTCAGTTGCTGGGCGTGCTCGATGCTGCGCGGCGCGGCGCGTTCGCGAATGCTCACCACCGAGGACATCAGCACCAGATCCCCGTCGTTCGTGCGGGTGTAGTAATAGTTCAGCTGTTCCGGGTTGATCCGGGCCCAGCGCTGCAGTTGCGGGATGACTTTGTAGGAGCGACCTTCGTAGGCGAAGCGCCCGACCTGCCCGCTGGCCAGCAGGGCTGAGAGATCGGCGGACAGCTGCCGCATGTCGATGCCGAGCAACGCCGCCTTGTCGCGGTCGATGTCGATCACCGCCTCCGGGCGGTCTATGCGCAGGCGGGGCGCGAGAAAGATGAACTTGTTCGAGGCCATGGCGCGGCCGATGATCTCGTTGCCCATCTCATAAAGATCCTCCGGCGGCGCGGTGGATTTGAGCACGAACTCCACCGGATAGCCCTGGCCCGGGGTCGGCAGGGCCGGCGGCAGGATCACGGCCGGGCGGATGCCGCCAATCTTCTTCAGCTCGGGCGTGACCTCATTGATCACCTGCTGGGTGGTTTTCTCCCTTTCGCCCCAGGGCGACATGATCATGCCCATGAAACCGGTGTTGGTGCTGCCACCCTGATTCGAAGCGAAGGTGAACAGGTGCTCGATCTCCGGGTGGGCGAGGGCGGTCTTCTGTGCCTCTTCGAAGTACTGATCCAGATATTCCCGGGTGGAATAGCCGTCCGTTTCGTTGATGGCGAAGGCGAAGCCGACATCCTCTGCCGGCGCCAGCTCGCCTGGCGAGGCCAGGTAAAGGAAACCGCAGGACGCGAACACGATGGCGCCGAACACGGCAATCACCCACGGGGTATCCAGGGCGCCGTGCAGGCGACCCTTGTAGGCATTGCGCCAGGTTTCGAAGTGCTCATCCAGCCAGGCGGCCAGGCCACCCTCGGCTTGCTCGCCATGGGTCGGCCGGAGGATGCGGGCGCACATCATCGGGGTGAGGGTCAGCGCGATGACGCCGGAGATCAGCACCGCACCCGCGAGAGTGAAGGCAAACTCGGTGAACAGCTTGCCGGTGATGCCGGACAGGAAGCCGATGGGCGCGTAGACCGCCATCAGTGTCAGCGTCATCGCGATCACCGGACCCACCAGCTCTCTGGCGCCCTGAATGGCCGCGTCGTGCGGCTTCATGCCCTCTTCGATGTGCCGGTGGATGTTCTCCAGCACGATGATCGCGTCGTCCACCACCATCCCGATGGCCAGCACCATCGCCAGCAAGGTCAGCAGGTTGATGGTGAAGCCCATCAGGAACATCAGGAACAGAGCGCCCACCAGAGACAGCGGCACGGTGACCGCCGGGATCAGCGAACTGCGGACCGAGCCCAGAAACAGGAAGATCACGACGATGACGATGACCACGGCTTCCAGCAGGGTTGCCCGCACTTCGGCGATGGCATCGCGAATGTAGATGGTGCTGTCATAGCCGATCTCGCCCTCCAGGCCTTCGGGCAGGGCGGCGATGATCGATGGCCAGATGGCATTTACCTGATCGATCACCTCAAGCACATTGGCTTCGGGCCGGACATTGATGCCGATGAAGGTGGCCGGATCACCATCCCAGCCGGCGCCGTAGTCATATGTTTCCGAGCCCAGCTCGACACGGGCCACATCGCCCAGGCGGACCACGCTTTCGCCGTCGCTGCGGATCACCAGCTGGCGGAATTCCTCCTCGCTGCGCAGGTCAGTGTTGGCCTTCAGGCCGATGCGAACGTAGGCACCCTTGGTTTCGCCAACCGCCGACAGCACGTTCTGCTCCCGCACGCGAGCCAGCACTTCGGAGGCGGTCACGTTGTGTGCGACCAGTCGGTCGGGGCGCAACCACAGTCGCATGGCATAGGTGCGGGCGCCCAGGATACGGGCCTTCTCGACCCCGGCGATCGAGGACAGCTGCGGTTCGATCACGCGCACCAGATAATCGGTGATCTGCGCTTCGTTCAGCACATCCGAGTAGAAGGACATGTACATCGCGGCGGTGCCGCCGCCTTCGGCGATGGCGATGACCGGATCTTCCGAGCCTTCCGGCAACTGATTGCGCAGTGCGTTGACCTTGGCCGAAATCTCGGTCATCGCCTCGTTCGGGTCCTTGTCCAGGCGCAGGTTGGCGGTGATGGTGGCCGTGCCCTGGCCGGTACTGGAGGTCAGGAAATCGATGCCGTCGGCAGTCGCGATCTCGCGCTCCAGCGGCGTGGTCACGAAGCCCTGGGTCAGCTCCGCATCGGCGCCGGGGTAGGCCACCGAGACATTGATCTGTGCGTTCTGCAGTTCGGGAAACTCGCGCACGGTGAGGTCCACGCCCGCGCGAATGCCCAGCAGCAGGATGACGAGGCTGACCACCGTCGCCAGCACGGGCCGCTGGATGAAGATGTCGGTGAATTTCATCAGCTGTCCGCCACCGCCGGGTCAAGTTGCGGATCGACGGGCTTGGAGTCGTCGATGATGACCGGTGCGCCGTTGCGCAGCTTGAGCAGACCGCCGGCGGCGACCTGGTCGCCGGCCTCCAGACCTTCCAGCACCTGGACGAAATCGCCACGGGCCTGGCCTATGCGGATGAAGCGCTGGCGGGCGATGAGCTTGTCCGGGGCATCTTCGGCCGGCTGGATCAGGTAGACCGAGCGGCCGTATGAGTCATAGCTGATCGCCGTGCGGGGGATGGCCACAACATCCAGGGTGCCCGGCCGCTGGATCGAAACCCGGCCGAACATTCCCGCGCGCAGCTTGCCCTGCGGGTTGGCCACCCGGCCCCGCAGGCGGAAATTGCGGGTGGCGGCTTCGATGCGAGGTTCGATCACGGTAATTTCGCCGGCAAAGCGCTGGCCAGGCCAGGCGTCCACGGTGACCTCAATGGGCATGCCGGTTTCGACCAGGGACAGCTGGGCTTCGGGCAATGCAAACTCGATCTCCATCGGGTCCAGGGCCTGCAGCCCGACGATCGGCGTGCCCTTGCTGATGAACTGACCGACATTGATCTGCCGGATGCCGAGCCGGCCGCTGAAGGGGGCGCGAATTTCCTTCTGCGCGAGGCGGGCGGCCTGGGCGTCGGCGGCGGCTCGCGCGACGGCGGCTTCCGCCCGGGTCTGATCGTACTCCGCCTTGGACAGGGCCTTGCGGCCATACAGGTCCTCGGCCCGGCGCTGATTGATCGTGGCGATCTCGGCCTGTGCCTGCAGACGCTTGAGCTCGGCCTTCTCGGTATCGGCCTCCAGGGTGAGCAGCAGCGTGCCGGCTTCAACCGTGCTGCCGCCAGTGAAATGGATGGCTTCTACGATGCCATCGGCCTGGGTCGTGATATTGGTGCCCTGCACCGGTACCAGAGACCCCACGGAGGGCAGGTCTTGTGACCATTGCATTTGCCTTGCGACGGCACCGAGGATGGTGACGGGCGGAGTCGGCATGTTGTTGAAGTAGGCTTCCATGCCCTTCTTGCCCATGTACTTCATGAAGAAGACGCCGCCAAAGACCACTGTGCAGGCCAGCAGCATGATGAACATGCGTTTTTTCGTCATTGATGCGATACCACGGCAGAAATTCCCCCAGAATCGAACGGGCTTTTTGCCGTCCGAGCGAAGCGCGCATTATCCGGTCTGTCCAGGACAGATACCAGTCGGACGGTACCCGGCCTGCGTCGCGCAGGAGGCCGGTTTTTCGCCCGGGACAATCGTCCCGAGTATGCCACTGGCACCCGCTCCCCCGAACCGTTTTCGACCGGCCGTGGCAGGCGAAAGTTCGTGGATGGCCTTCAGGCCAGCGTGATGACGCTGTTGAGCAGCATCCGCACCAGCATGGTTTGACGGGTGACCCCCGTCTTGCCGAAGATGGACCGCAGGTGCGTGCGTGCGGTATTGCGCCGCACGTTGAGCTTCTCGGCAGCCTCATCCAGGGTGTTGCCTTCCGCCAGGAGGATGGCGAGGGCGGCTTCCATGCGGGTCAGGCCAAAAACGCGCCGCACGACTTCCTGAGACGGTTGGGCGGATGCCCCATCCGGGTCGCGCAGGAACACGGCGGCGGCCGGCCGTTGCTTGGATTCGGAATACTCGGCGAAGGGAATGGCGCGTACCACGATACCGATCTGGCTGCGCCCGGAAGGCCGGGTGATGGACATGGCCTGGGCCAGGCCCGGCGCCTCGTCACGGTCGCTGCCGCTGATCGCCTCGCCGATCAGCTTCTGCAGCTCCTGGTTTTCACTGCGGCTGGAGGCTGCCAGACCCTTGCCGCTGCGGCTGATCCCGTCCTTCTCCCCGAGAATGCGCTGCGCTTCGTCATTCAGATCGATGATGCTGCCTTCGTGGCTGAAGTGAATGATTCCCAGCAACAGGCGGTTGATGGTGCCGGAATACAGCTGGCGCTGACATTCCAGGGTGTCGAGGCGCGCGTGCAGCCGGATCGAACGCTCCAGGTGCGGTAACAGCACCCGGCAGATCATCTTGTCCTGCTCGGAAAAGGCTTCCGCGTCCTGGCTGCGGGTTGCGCGCAGGCGGCACTCGATGCCGTCCTTGGTCGTGATGTCCGCGCCGAGCAGATGTCCGATGTCCAGGGGCTTGAGGTACTCCCGATACATCGCGCTTTTGTGCCACTGCGCCTTGCCCATCAGCTCCTCGGCGCTGACCACCTCGCCCGGTGGCAGGCCGACAAAGGGATCCACGGCGAAAAAGCGGGTTTCGTAGGACTCGGTGGCGCGGTCATCCACTTCGCCGGTGTTGATCATGACCCCGGCGGATTCGGCGGACGGCGGGCGCAGCATCAGGGTCACGTGCGCGGCATCCAGGGTCTCGCGCATGAGCTCCAGCGCGCTGGACCAGGGGGGCGATTCGTTCACGCCCTCGTAGACGGCCGCCAGCAACTGATCCAGGCGGGCCTGGCCCAGCGGATATTCGTCATCAGTCAGTTCCAGCGCGTCAAAGCTGGAACGTCGGGACTGGAAAGCCTGTGCGGATGCCAATGTCTGCATGGTCAGGGGCGGGTCGCCCTGTGCCGGGGGCTGCTCTTCATCATCATGTTCTGTCTGTCCTGTCTCCCCCGGACGTCGGGGAATGTCGTCCAGTCGGATGATTCTACGCACACAAGCCGGTCACAGACTAGTTGGTTCGACAGAACCCAGAGCGGGACAGGCATGCTCAGTGAAGACAAGATGCGTGCGGCGATGCAGGAGTACATCGACGCTTTCAATCGCGATGACGTGGAAGCGATCATCGCGCTCTATGCCGAGGATGCGACGGTGGAGGATCCGGTGGGCACCGAGCCGAAACGGGGCATCGCCGCCATAGCCGAGTTCTATCGCATGGCGATGAGGACCGGGGCCAAGCTCAGCTTGTCCGCGCCCATCCGCACCTCGCACGGCAACGCGGCGGCGATGGCCTTCGAGGTGCGACTGCAACTCGAGCAGGGTCCGTCCCTGATCCGGGTCATCGATGTCATGACCTTTGCCGCAGATGGCCGTTTTGCGTCCATGCAGGCCTACTGGGGTCCATCGGACCTGTTGCCCGCCTGAGCCGCGTTATACTCGGTCAGGGGTCGAGACACATTCGGGGGCGCGATGGAACTGCTGATCATGGCCATGGTGGGCGGTGGGCTGTTTTACTTCTGGAAATCACAGGCTCGGCCCAAGGCGCAGGAGCAAAAGGCGGGCGCGCACCGCTCGGCCAGACGGCACGCGAGCTCGGCGGAACATCCTTACGCGGCCGTGTCCATCATCCCCTGCAGGGATGCCTGCATGGCTGCCTGGGAGATGCAGGGCGAGCGCTTCCTCATTCGCGAGGCGCCCCGCCTGCCTCTTCCGGAGTGTGACTCCGGCAACTGCACCTGCGAGTTCAAACAGTACGATGACCGTCGCACGCCGGGCGACCGGCGCAGCAAGATGAGCGCGCTGGACCAGGATTTTGCGCAGCAGGCTTTTCCCAAGCGCAACAAGGGACGCCGTCGCACCGACCGCTGAGGCCGTCATCCCATCGGACGAAGCCCCGGCCGGGCGCAGTGTCTAAGGTCAGCGCAGTTTCCGCCCGAGCCTGCCATGCCATCGCCGCCCGAGACCACCGCCGCCGCCCTGGAGACCCTGCCGCCCCTGATTGTCGATCACGCCGATGCGGTCGAATGGGCGCTGCAAACCGATGTGCTGGTTGTCGGTTTCGGCGCCGCCGGAGCCGCCACTGCGCTGGAAGCGCATGATGGTGGCTGCGAGGTCCTGCTGGTGGATCGATACGGACAGGGCGGGGCGACCGCCAGAAGTGGCGGCGTCGTCTACGCCGGTGGCGGCACGCCACAGCAGATCGAAGCCGGCTATGAGGACACGCCGGAGGCGATGTTCCGCTACCTCAGCCAGGAAGCGGGCGATGCGGTGAGCCCGGAGACGCTGCGTCGTTTTTGCGAAGACAGCCGCGATCTGCTGGCCTGGCTCCAGGGACACGGGGTCGAATTCCGTTCCCACGAGCAGCCACCCAAGACCTCCTACCCGAAGAACGGTGTCTATCTGTATTACTCGGGCAATGAGGCGATCAGCGGTTTTCGGGAGCACGCCGAGCCGGCTCCGCGTGGCCACCGCACCGTATGCAAGGGGCTGTCCGGCGCGCGCCTGTTTCGTGAAATGGCCGCGGCCGTGGCCCGCGCCGGTATCGCAGTGCGCGCGCCGGCGGCGGTCCGGCGGCTGGTCCGGAGTTCGCAGGGCGCGGTGCTTGGGGCGGAACTCTGGGAACTGCCCGCCGGCAGCAAGGCCTTGCGCCGCTTTCGCCGCCTGATCGCGAGGGCGGATGCCGTGCATAACGCCCTGCCGGGTCTGGCTGACCGCTGGCGCCGTCAGGCCACGCGTATCGAGCAAGAGCAGGGGCAGCCCCGGCTGGTTCGTGCCCGCCGCGGCGTCGTGCTCAGTACCGGCGGGTTCATCTTCCATCGGGAAATGCTGGCCACCCATGCCCCGCGCTATCTGGCCAACATGCGCCTTGGCACCAGCGGCTGCGAGGGCAGCGGCATACGTCTGGGCCAGTCGGTTGGGGGCAGCCTGGGGCGCATGAACAAGGTCTCGGCCTGGCGATTCATCAATCCACCGACCTCCTGGGTGGAGGGCATGGTGGTCAATGCCGACGGCGAACGCTTCTGCAATGAAGCGTCCTATGGTGCGCGACTGGGTGTGGCCATGTGCGAGGAACAGGGCGGTCGCGCCTGGCTGATCCTGGACCGGATGCAGCGTCGCCGGGCCTGGCGGGAGGTGTTCTTTGGCGGCTTGTGGATCTTCCAGTCCCTGCCCGCGATGCTGCTCATGCTGATGGCGCCCAGAGCCAACAGCCTTGCGGCGCTGGCGCGTCGCCTGGATTTGCCGCCAGACAAGCTGGAGGCGACGGCGGCCGCCTACAATGCCGCGGCCCGGGGTGAAGTGCAGGATCCGCTGGGCAAGCAGGCCCCGGCCCTGCAGGCCTTGCAGCGGCCTCCCTTCGCGGCACTCAACATTTCGGCCGACAACCCGTCCTTCCCCTGTCCGGCCATCACCCTGGGCGGCCTGCGGGTGGATGAGGCCAGCGGTGCCGTGCTGGACGAGGCGGGTGCGCCGATTGCCGGCCTCTACGCCGCAGGCAGGGCGGCGGTGGGTGTCGCGTCCAATGGGTACGTCAGCGGGCTGTCGCTGGCCGATTGTTTCTGGTCCGGCCGGCGCGCCGGACGCGTTCTGGCGGCAGCGGAGACCCCGGCCAGCGCTGCGGCCTGAATGGCAGGTCAACTAACTGGGTGTGGTCGCCATCAGGGAGCCCAACATGGCCGATGATCCCGCTTCCCGCGTGCTGCGTTTTACGCTGGCGCTGAGTTGTCCCTTCAACCTGCTGGCGGCCCTGCTGATTCTGCAGCCGGACTCGCCGCCGGGACGCTGGCTGGGTCTGCCTGCCGATGTGCCGGTCCTGTATGCGGCGCTCGCGGCGTATCTGATCGCCGCATTCGGCCTGCTCTACGCCTGGATGGCGAGTCGGCCCCGCCCGGACCGGCCACTGTTGGCCTTCGCCAGTCTGGCCAAAGCCGGTGTCTTCTTTCTGGTGCTGGCGCTGTGGCTCGGGAGTTTCGCTCCGCCGGCCTGCCTGCTCGCCGCCAGCGGCGACCTGGGGCTGGCCGCATTCTGGGGCTGGTGGCTGTTGCGCGGCGGGCCTGCCGAGGCGGCATAATGCAGCGTGCATGGCTGGCCTGTGACCAGCCAGCGGACCAGGAGGGGAGTGATATGGGAAAACTGGCCATGATGGCGTTGGTGTGCGCCGTGGGTCTGGGGCTCACGCCCGAGGCCACTGCCGGGCCGCCCGGCAAGGGTAGTGATCTGCCGCCCGGCCTGCAGAAGAAGGTCGCGCGTGGCGGAGAGTTGCCGCCGGGCTGGAAAGACAAGCTGCAGGTGGGTCATCAGCTGGACCGGGACATCTTCGATCAGCACGGTGTGATCCTGCGTCCGGTCAATGATGCCGGCATCATCGAGGTGCGGGTCGACAATGAGATCCTGCATGTCCTGCACCACAGCCTGGAGATCGTCGATATCCTGTCGCGCTGACGACATTCTGTTCGTCTACGGCAGTCTGCGTCGGGGCGGCCGGCCCAACCCGGTCCGTCGGCGCTTGCATCGTCGCGCCCGCTGTCTGGGCGACGCCCGTCTGCAGGGGCGCCTCTACCGGCGCGGTCCCTATCCCGCGGCGGTGCCTGCGCTTGATTCCGCAGACCAGATCGCCGGCGAGCTCTGGCAGATCCGGGACCCGGCGCTGTGGCGCGTGCTCGACCGCTACGAGGACTGCGCGGCCGACTCGGTCAGGCCCCATCCTTATCAGCGCGAGCGGGTGGCGGTGCAGTCGGAGCAAGGCGGCGCCGTGCTGGCCTGGGTTTACTGGTATGCGCGATCTGTTCGTGGATTGCGGCGACTTGCCAACGGCGACTTCCTGTCCTCGGGTTGACGGCATCGCGATTGCATCCTGCTGGCATGCCCCAGCACCGCGTCCTCCATCGTGAACTGATCCAACGCCCGGCGCCGTCGAGCGTGGCGTGGCAGCGGCTTCAGATTTTCCCGCTGCTGCCGATCCCCCTGACAAGCAACAGGCCAGAATCTGGCGTTTCCAGGGGTTGAGGTGGACAAACTCACCGTTTTCGGTATCGCATTCGCGCTGGCGGCCATACTCGGCG
>JBFKIN010000062.1:0-10562 GCA_041632255.1 Oceanococcus sp.
CACACCGGTGGCGAATACCCTGATCAATGCCAGCCTGCCCTTCGTCGCCCTGCCCCGGGCCTGCTGGGCCCGCGACCCCGGCGAGCAGCTCGGTCGGGAAATCGGAATCTTTGCCCGTGACGCCCAGGGTGATCGGGCGCAGCTGAAAAGCTTCGACCGCGCCCCCACGAGTGTCATGCTGAGGGTTGTGGCGCGACTGATCAAAGGCCGCCTGCGTGGTGTGCACCGCCGCTCCCCCTTTTTCGATCCGGACAGCGGCCAGCCCCGCTGCGAGCCCACCATCCTCAGCCGCGAGCAGCGGGCCAAAGCGCTGGCCCAGGCCGGCTTTGCCTGATCCCATGAACCTCGACGCTCAGGTCGCCATCGTCACCGGTGCCGCCCAGGGCATCGGGCGTGCCTGCGCGCAGGCGCTGGCCGAGCACGGCGCGGATGTGGTGCTGGCGGACATCCTTGGCGAGCGCAATGAATCGGCTGCCCGGGACATCGCCGCCGAGACCGGTCGGCAGACCCTGGCGGTGCACTGCGATGTGGCCGAGGACGCGGCGCTGGCCGCGCTGCTCGATCAATGCCTGGCGCGCTTCGGCCGCTGCGACATCCTGATCAACAATGCGGGCATGGTCGCCGCGGGAGATATCCTCGACCTGGAGCCGGACAGTTTCGATCGGGTCATGCGGGTCAACCTGAGAGCAGCCTATGTGCTCACTCAGTTGGTTGCCCGCCACATGGTCGCGCAGGACATTCGCGGCAGCATCATCAACATGTCCTCGATCAACCAGGAACTGGCCATCCCCGGCCAGCTGGCCTATGTCAGCTCCAAGGGTGGCCTGGGTCAGCTGACCCGTGCGGCCGCGCTGCGCCTGGCCGAGCATGGCATCCGGGTCAACGCGATCGGCCCCGGCTCGATCATGACCGAGGTGCTCAAAACCGTGATGACGGACGAGGAGGCCCGCCGCCGCGTGCTTTCCCGCACCCCGATGCGACGCATCGGTGAGCCGGAGGAGATCGCCCGCATCGCGGTGTTCCTGGCCAGCGACTATGCCTCCTACATCACCGGGCAGACCCTCTTTGCCGATGGCGGGCGCATGGCGCTGAATTACACCGTTCCCATCGACTAGACACACCCGCGCGACGCTTCAGACCTGCCGCCGGCGGTCGAAGATTGGTAACGTTGCGCCCCAGACTCCAGGTGCCCAGGCCCCGGAGTGAACTCGGCGCCACTGAATCCTGTCTTTAGACGCGCCACTTCCGGAGAGTGTTTTCCATGCTGTCACCCAGCCTGCGGCTGCTGCCTCTGCTGCCGCTGATCCTGCCTTTTGCCGCGTCCGCCCAGACCGACGACGATCCCCTCAAACTGCAACCACTGACCGTCACGGGCAGCCGACTGGCGCGTGATCTCGGGGAAACCGCAGGCCCGGTCACGCAGATCGACCGCGACAGTCTGCTGCAGTCGGGCAGCCAGAGTCTTGGCAGCTTTCTGCAAAGCCTGCCCATGATGTCCGGCGCGCCGATCGGCACCAGCGTGGGCGTGCGTGACAGCGGCGGCGGTTTTTCCCGTGGCATCGAGAGCGTGGAACTGCGAGGCCTGGGCGCGCGACGCACACTGGTTCTGCTCAACGGCCGGCGCTTTATTGCCGGCGGCAACGGCACCGGCGGTGTCGTGGACCTGGCGATGATGCCGCTGGCCATGATCGAGCGCATCGAGATTCTCAAGGATGGCGCCTCGGTGGAGTACGGCGCCGATGCCGTCGCCGGCGTCGTCAATGTGATTACCCGGCAGGATATGGAGGGGCTGCAGCTCAGGGCGAACGGCAGCGTGAGTGGTCAAGGTGATGCTGAAACCGGCACGCTCAGCGCGGTTTTCGGCCGCCGCCTCGGCGCCGCCCAGATTACCGCCGGTGTGGAGTTTTTCGACCAGCAACCGGTCAGCAAGGGAGCACGCGGCTTCTCCAGCCAGCTGCTGACCGTACAGGGTGAGGACAACCGGATCGTGCCGGACGGAAGTTCGGCGCCGCCTTTCGGCAATTTCCGCGTGCCCTCCAGTGGCGACAGGCTCACCCTCATCGAGGGAGAAAACGGTGACTCGCCGGAGGATTTCAGACCCTGGATCAGCCGCGGAGACAACAACGACCGCTTCAATTTCAATCCTTTCGAGGATCTGCTGCAAAGCTCCCGCCGACAGTCCGCCTTTGTGCTCGGCCATCAGGATTTCGGCCCGCAGCTGAAAGTGTTCACCGAGCTGCTCTATCAGCAACGTGACAGCTTCACCCGCCTGGCGCCGCTGCCCTTTTTCACCAGTCGACTGGATGGCGTTACGGTGGCGCCGGACAATCTGTACAACCCCTTTGGCGAAGAGATCACGGATGCCCGACGGCGCCTGGTCGAGGGCGGCACCCGCGGCTTTACGCAGGACAATGCCGCCTGGCGCCTGGTGATCGGCGCGAACGGCCTGCTGGAAGGCTGGCGCTGGGATGCCAGCCTGAACCAGGCGCGCAACCAGGTCACCCAGCGCCAGTTCGGCGACCTGCTGCGCGACCGGGTCGCGCTGGCGCTGGGTCCGTCGCATAGGGATGACGCTGGTCGCGCGGTCTGCGGCAGCGCGGCAGCGCCGGTCACTGACTGCGTGCCGCTGAACCTGTTTGGCGGGCCGGGATCCATCAGTCCCGAGATGCTGGCCTACACGGGTCTGAGCAGCCTCACCGACCGGTTCGAGAATAAACAGGCGGTGTTCAGCGCTAATCTGAGCGGTGATCTGACGGAATTGCCGACAGGCCCCCTGGCCGCGGCCTTCGGCTACGAATACCGGGATGAGCAGGCCGAGGACATCCCGGATGCCCAGACCCGCGCGGGCAACACCACGGGAGCCGCCCGTGCCATCACCCGGGGGCGCTTCCACAGCCAGGAACTGTATGCCGAATTCGGCGTGCCCCTGATGAGCGATCGACGCCTCGACCTGGACCTGGGCCTGCGCGGCATCGACTTTTCCCGCTTCGCCAGTCAACTGGTCTTTGACACCGCCGTGCGCTATGCGCCGAGCCCGGATATCGTGCTGCGCGCGTCCTGGGGCCAGTCCTTCCGGGCCCCCACCGTGGGCGAACTTTTCGGCGGGCTCGCCCAATCCAATCCCGCGGTGGATGATCCCTGTGCCGACTTCAGCCAGCTCGGCGAGACGGAAATCGCCCGTTGCGTGGACCAGGGCGTTCCCGCGGACGGCAGTTTCGACCAGACCGGCAATGAAACGCCACAGCTGGGCGGCGGTAACCCCGACCTGCGGGCAGAGGATGCCGCCAGCTTCGGGGCAGGCCTCAAATGGACCCCCCAATCGCTGCCAGGCCTGCTGCTGAGCCTGGATTACTACGCCATCCGGATTGATGACGGGATTGCCTCGCTCGGTGCGAACACCATCCTGCAGCAGTGTCTCGCCACCGGGGAGCCCAGCTTCTGCGAACGCATCGATCGCGCCGCTGACGGCAATATTGTCGAAGTCCGCAGCGAACTGCAGAACATCGCCAGCGAAACCGCCCGCGGCCTCGATCTCGAGGCCCGCTACGGCTACACGGTCGCTGGCGGCCGGCTGCAGCACAGGCTGTTGATCAGCCACGTGCTGGAGCGCGAACTCAAAGCCTTTCCGAACGCTGCACCCTTCGTCGGCGAAGGCGAGTTCGACCCGGACAGTTTCGGCGCCATACCCCGCTGGAAGGGGCGCTACACGGCCACCTGGCTGGGCGAACGACTGGATCTGGCCTACGCGGCCCAATGGATCGGCGCGCTCAATGAGCGCGGCGGGGAAATTTTCCCCGGCACGGTGAACCGGGTCGGCGCGCGGATTTATCACGACCTCAGCCTGGGCTGGACCTGGCCCGGCGGAGGCCGGATCAGCCTCGGGGTGGACAATCTGCTGGATCGCGATCCGCCCTTCCTGGCCAATGGCGACGTGGCGAATACCGATGTCTCCACCTATCGCCTGCTCGGACGCAGCTTCCGGATGGAGCTGAGCCACAGTTTCTGATGCCGGCGGCGCCCGCCGGCCCTTGATCACTGACCGGCGGTGAACGACGCCGGAGCGGTTTGACATGGCAAGTAAACACCGTGTTTACTGCGTGCATCGAGTTTCGCGCCGCGAGCCCAGCGAGCCCCGGCGCGGCAGGTCCATGCACGCGCCAGGAGCCCCCATGTCGAAGACGGCGATCGCAGATCCGGTCACGCTGGAGGACACGACGCCGGACCTGGGCACGCGGCGCAATCGCACCCGGGTGCGCATCATCAAGGCCGCCGCCACGGTCTTCGCTGCCCGCGGCTGTGAAACCGCCACGGTGGCCGAAATCCTAGACACCGCCGGGGTCTCGCGACGCACCTTCTATCAGTTCTTCTCGGACAAGACGGACGCGCTGCTCGCCATCTACGAGCGCTCCACCGCGCATTTGATGGATGTTCGACGCCAGGCCATGGCCGAGCCGGGTTCCGGCCGGGAGCGGCTGCGCCGAGGCCAGCAGGTATACCTGGATTTCGTCGCCAGTTCCGGCCCGCTCATCCGGGTCATGGCAGCCGAAGCGATGCGACCCGGAGGTCCTTTGATGGCGCGACGACTCTGGCTGCATCAGGCGGTGGAGGATCTCTACAGACAGACCTACCGGGAAGCCGAGGGCGTGGACCTGGACCCGCTCGCGGTCCGCGGCCTGATCCTGTACACCGAATCGCTGACCCTGCACGTGCTGCTGCAACTGAGCGCCGACCCGGCGACCCTGTCAGGGGCCCGCAGGCTGCTGACCGCACAGCTTGATGTGCTGGTGTCCGGAGCCAGGCCATGAGCACAGACAACCGCCGGCCGAGGATTCCACGCCAGGCCGCAGCCGACTACAGCACGGAGGCCGCTCAGCAGCGACGCGACTTCGTCGCCGAGCAGACCGGCGTCCCGCTGGAGCACGTCGGTCACTATTCCTTCGACCCGGCGATGACACGGGGCAATATCGAACATTTCACTGGTGTGGCCCAGGTGCCCCTGGGCATCGCCGGACCGCTGCTGGTCAATGGTGAGCACGCGCAGGGGCTGGTCTATGTCCCCATGGCCACCACCGAGGGCACCCTGGTGGCCAGCTACAACCGCGGCATGCGCCTGACCCGGGAGGCCGGCGGGGTCAATGTGAGTGTGGTCGACGACGCAATGCAGCGCGCACCGGTTTTCGTGCTGGCTGATGCCCGGCAGGCCCGGGAATTCGGACTGTGGCTGGAACAGCAGACGGACGCCATCCGCGCGGCGGCGGAATCGACCACCCGATTCGGCCGGCTCCGCAACATCGAACAGTACGCGGTCGCCCGCTTCCTCTACCTCCGCTTCAACTACAAGACCGGTGATGCCGCCGGCCAGAACATGTGCGGCAAGGCCACCCATGCCGCCTGCCAGTGGATCCTCGGCCACAGCCCCTATCCGATCGAGCGCTTCTCCCTGAGCGGCAACATGGACACGGACAAGAAACCGTCCCTGATCAACATGCTCCACAGCCGCGGCAAAAGGGTCATCGCCGAATGCACGGTCCCGGATACCCTGCTGCGCGAACTGCTGGGCGTCAGCGCCCGGGATCTCTACAGCCGCCGCATCATGTCCATGACCGGTGCCTTCCTGGCCGGCTCGCTGAACAATGGCGCGCATGCGGCCAACGGCATCACCGCAACCTTCATCGCCACCGGCCAGGACGTGGCCAACGTCGCGGAATCCTGCGTCGGCCTCGCCGTGGGTGAGTTGACCGACGCAGGCGACTACTATTTTTCCATCACTCTGCCCTCCCTGATCGTCGCCAGTACGGGCGGCGGCACCGGCCTGCCCACCCAGCGCGAATGCCTGGACATGATGGGCTGTCATGGCGACGGCAAGGCCGGCAGACTGGCCGAGATCATCGGCGCGACGGTTCTGGCAGGCGAACTGTCACTGGCGGCTGCCGTGGCCAACGGTGACTGGGTCAGCAGCCACGAGCAGTTCGGACGCAACCGCCCATGACCGCCGGCACGGGACGCAAGCAGCCGCAGCGGGGTTTTCTCCGCGTGACCGGACAGGAAGGACCGGGTGATGGGCCGGCAGCAGCCAGGGGCGGACCGACACGCCGGCCTCGCCGCGGCCCCCAAACGGCCGAAGCCGCAGCGACGTTCGACCCGCAAGGGCTCGCAACCGCGGCGCATTAGCGACGACAAGGCGGATATGTCACTGTTAAGCGCACATCTGGAGCCAAAAGAGCCTGAACCTGCCATGCCTGGACACATCGACCCGGAAAGGGAGCAGTTCGACGCCTTCAAGGCGCTGAATCGTGATGAACCCGTCATGATGCTCAACCTGATCCGCCTGCGCCCGCAGGCCGCCTACCCTGACGGACGCGAGGCCAGCGGCGCCGAAGCCTATGCCAGCTATGGCCGGGACAGCGGCCCCATCTTTCGCCGGGTCGGCGGGGAGATCATCTGGCGTGGAGAACCTCGGCTGGTCCTGATCGGCCCGGCCGACGAACACTGGGATATCGCCTTCATCGCGCGCTATCCCAGCGCCCATGCCTTCATGGCGATGGTCACGGACCCGGAGTACAGGCTGGCCGTGGTCCACCGCCAGGCCGCCGTGCAGGATAGTCGCCTGATCCGCATGGGCGAGGCCAGCGAGGGCGATGCGTTTGCCTGAGCCACGCTTGCCAGAGACAGCGTCCGCAGCGTCATCCACCCTGGAGTCAGAGCGCCAGGCGATCCTGAGTGTCCTGCAGGCTGACCGCCGGCTGGTAATGCTGGGTGGCTGGATGATCGCGGCGCTGACCCTGATGCTGCTGGCCATCGGCCTGCTGCGCCACCCGGTGCTGGATGCGCAGAGCATCGCCTGGTGCGCCGCGGCCGCCGTGATCCTTGGTCTGGCACTGTGGCTGCAGCTGGCCCCGCGGCATCAGCTTTACCACATCATCTTCATCTGGGTGGTGGTCATCGACCTCATCATTGTCGGGCAGTTGACCAACTTCTATTTCGGCGTGGAGCGCGAACTCGTCCTGATGGGCACCATCCCGGTCCTCATGCTGGGCGTGCTGGTCGCCGTGGTCGCCGCCCGCGCAATGCTGCTGGCGCGTGATGCCAACCAACTGAACCTGACCGTGCTGGCGCTGCTCAGCCTGATGACCGCGACTCACGCCCTGCTCTACTGGGACGACGCCCAGACCCACTACGCCATGCTGCTCATGATGGCGACGGTGATGATCGCCGGCCCGCTCTGCGAACTGCTCATGCGTTTTCATTTCCGGGTGCAGTCGCGGGCCGAGCGGGCGTTGCGCGCCGCGCTGGCTGACGCGCGATTCCAGGCCAATGAACTTCAGCGCCAGGGCCTGACCGATTCCGTCACCGGCCTGCTCAATCGCCGCGGCATCCTGGAATCAGTGGACGCGTCGCTGGCCGAGAATCCGATGACCGGCATCGCCCGAATCACGATGGCCAATCCCGCCGCCCTGACGGCCCGCCTGGGCGATGAGGCCATGCAGGCCCTGATCAGGCAGCTCGCGGATTCCCTGTCTGCAAGCGCCATCCCCCACTGGCGACTGGGCCATCGCGGGGGCGGTGAGTTCGACCTCTGGGGCCCCTGGCAGGGAACCGAGGAGGCCTGGATCGAACAGTGTCGACAGATTGCCCTCATGGCGCAGCACGCCCTGCCTGACCAGGAATTGCCAATGAAACTGAACGTGGCCGGCGCGCTGTTCGAGCGCATGACCGACTGCGCCATTGCGCTGGAAGAGATTCACTTTCGCAGCTTCATGCGCTCCATTCATGACTGATCGTTCGGCATGCGCAGGACCGGACCACCTCGAAGTGGCTGGCAGGGGGCGCCGCGCGACGCCGGAGCTTTTTAACGTGTACTTTTCCGCGAATTCCCTTAACTTGGGAGCAATCCGGAAGGACGCCGGGCACAATAGGACGGCAGCGTCCAGACCAACATGAGGAGCATGAAAGCAGAGCGCGCCAAGGTGATCCCATTGCCACAGAGCCTGATGGCGGGTCCACCGACTGCTCCTTCCCGGCGCGCAAGCCTGATTGGGCGCGGCGCATCCGGCCCGCGCGGCCCGGGCATACGGCGGCAGGTGATTGTGGCCGTTCTCGCCGCTTTACTGGCCCTGAGCGGCCTCGCCCTGACTGCGCTGATCTGGCGCGATCCCCAGTTGCATCTCTCGATGGCCATCCTCTCAGGCCTGCTGAGCATCGAGTTGCTGGCAGTGCCCTGGCTGTGTCGCAGTCCCCGTCATCTGGATCTGGCCGGCGCCTTGACCATCGGCGGCCTGGCCGGCTTTCTGTCCCTGCTCGCTTTCATGGCTGGCGGCCTGGATCAACCCATGCTGAGCCTGCTGATCGCCATGCCGGTGATCGCCACCGTCCTGCTCTCTCCCCGTGCCGGCGTCTCCGTCACGTTGAGTCTGTGTGCCGTGATCAGCCTGATGCTGCTGCTGGAATTGCGCGGTCTGGCCCCCCGTCTGTGGCCCCTGGCACCCTTCGAAAGCAGTTTGCTGCGCGGCGCGGTGCTGTTGCTGGCCACCACCTCCGCGGCTGTCGCGATCTGGGCTGCGGAAAGCCGCTGGCGCCGCGCCCTGGAACGCTGGAACCTGCACGGCCGCCCCGATCCGATCAGCGGCCTGCTGACCGCCTGGCAATTCGATCAGGGCCTGCGCAGCGCGCTGAGCCAGCCGGTACTACCAGGCAGCCGCGCGACACTGTTCCTGCTGGATGTGGACGGCTTTTCTGCCTTCCAGCAGCGACATGGTCGCGGCGAAGCTGACGAACTCCTGCGCCGGGTGGGCGCCGCGATCCGCGCCAGCGCGACGGACCCGCAGGCACTGGTCGCGCGCCTCGAAGCCGACCGCTTTGCCCTGTTCTGCTGGTGCGCCTCCCGCGTCGCCGTGCGCACTCTCTACGAGCGCATGCAGTTGCTCAGCGCCGCGACCACCGCCGACCTCCCTGCGACCGGCGGAGCGGGCGTGACGCTCAGCATCGGCATTGCCGAACGGGACCCGCAGGCCGGCCTGCCGCCCGACACCGTGGACCGGTTGCGCCGCGAGGCCGGCGAGGCCCTGCTGGCGGCCCGCGCCATTGGCGGAAACAAGGTCCGGCTGCGCCCGGACGCTGCCTGAGCCGGGAGCCCATCTTGGATCTGCTCGACCCCTACAGCCAACTGCCTAACCGCACCGCGCTGCGCAGTCATGTGCAGCAGGCCCTGCAACAGATCGAAACCTCGCGGGGGCGCGGTCTGGCGCTGATCCTCATCGCGCTGGACAGCCTGAGCCAGATCAACAAGCTGTGCGGACTGGCGACAGCGGATGCCTACCTGTTCGCCTGGGCGCAGCGGCTGCGCAGGCTGATCGGCAGCGGTGGTGAATGCTACTTCGTACACGGTTCCCATTTCGCTCTGGTGTTGCCCCAGGTCAGCGATCGCGATCAGATCCATCAGCAATTGCTCGGCTGGCTGCGCGAACTCACACAACCCTTCGATCTTGCGGAAAAGCGCCTGGAGGTTCAGGTCACCATGGGCGTGGCCTGCGCGCCGCGCGACGGCCTGGATTTCGATGATCTGATCACCAACGCCACCGCCGCCCGCGACGAAGCCCGGGCTTTGGGCGGGGAACGTATTGCGCACTTCTCCGCCGAGCGGCGGCTGGTCGGCGAATCGCAGCTGGCGCTGATCAGCGACCTCAGTGCCGCGGTCGATGAGGGAGCCTTCGAGCTGCACTACCAGCCCACCATCGACACCCGGTCCGGGGAGATCTGCGCGCTGGAAGCGCTGATCCGCTGGCGCCATCCGCAACGTGGTCTCATCTCCCCCCAGCACTTCATAGGTGCCGCGGAAGAAACCGGGCTGATCCACGCCATCGGCCGCTGGACGCTGCGCCAGCTGCTGATCGAGTTTCGGGATTGGCAGGCCGCCGGCCGGGCAGCGCCTCAGTTCAGCTTCAACGTGTCACCGCGGGAGCTGGCGGAGTACGGTTTCGTCGAGGCCCTGGACCAGATCCTGGCCGCGCATTCCGGCCCTGTTCCGCCTCTGGAAGTCGAGATCACGGAAAATCTCATGGTCCACTACCCCGAACGCAGCGCGCGGGTCCTGCGCAGGCTGTGTTCCCGGGGCTTCCGGATTGCCATAGACGATTTCGGCTCCGGCCACGCCTCATTGCTCTACCTGCAGCGCTTTCCCGTGGATAAGATCAAGATCGACCGACAGTATGTGGAAGGTCTGCTGGAGAGCACACGGCAACGCGCCCTGGTCTCGGCCATGACAAAAATGGCCCGCGAGCTGGGCGCCGAACTGGTGGCCGAGGGCGTCGAAACCGTCGAGCAGTTGCGCAGCCTGCAGGCGATGGGCTGCTATCGGGTCCAGGGCTATCTCTACTGCCGCCCTCTGCCCATGAGCGAGCTGCTGCAGTGGCAACCGCAAGAGCTGGTCAGCGCCTGACACGACGGGGGACGTCGGTGGGCCACGCCGGTCGACCGGTGACCGCGCGCCGTCTGCACAGCGCGGCAAGGCGTTTCATGCCGGTGTCCATGAGCATGACAGGCCGGCGCGCTCCGGCCACTGATGC
>JBFKIN010000063.1:0-10544 GCA_041632255.1 Oceanococcus sp.
AAACCTGGCCCAGGTCGAACAGATGCCGAAAATGGAAGGTCGGCAGATGGTGATGGTCATGGCGCCGAAGAAAAACTGAGGATTTACGATGCCGAAACTGAAAACCAACCGTGGAGCGGCCAAGCGCTTTCGCGCAACCGCGAACGGTTTCAAGCGGGCGCAAAGCCACAAGCGCCACATACTGACCAAGAAAAATCGCAAGCGGGTCCGCAATCTGAACAAGAACGCGATGATCTGCGCCAGCGACAAGGCGGCAGTCAAGCAGATGCTGCCGAACCTGTAAGGGCTCTGCCCTTCGCTTCCTGAAGGAAGTACCGGGACCGTTGGTCCCCGGGCGCGCCAGGCCAAAGGCATTGCCTGTCCGCCCTGAACATTGATCCAACCAGAGGAAAGAGAAAATGCCAAGAGTGAAACGTGGAGTGACCGCGCGCGCGCGGCACAAGAAGGTTCTCAAGCAGGCCAAGGGCTATTACGGCGCCCGCAGCCGGTCCTACCGGGTCGCCCGTCAGGCGGTCTACAAGGCCGGCCAGTATGCCTACCGTGACCGCCGCCAGAAAAAGCGCCAGTTCCGTGCGCTGTGGATTGTGCGCATCAATGCCGCATCCAAGGCCAATGGTCTGTCCTACAGCAAATTCATCAATGGTCTGAACAAGGCGGGCATTGAACTGGATCGCAAGATCCTCGCCGATCTCGCCCTGCACGATGCGGCCGCGTTTAGCGCGCTGGTGGAAAAAGCCAAAGCCGCACTCTGACCCGGCAACGCAGCCGCGTTGCGACGATTGATACACCAAGGGAAAGGCGGCCCCGTCTTTCCCTTTTTTATTGCCGAGCACGATATGTCCGACATCGACAGCCTGCGCGAAGACGCATTGAACGCGCTGGCTTCCGCTCCTGACCTGCAGGCGCTGGAGGACCTTCGCGTCCAGTATCTGGGCAAGAAAGGCAGCGTCACCAGCCTGCTGCATGGCCTCAAGGATCTGCCCGCTGAACAACGCCGTGAATTCGGTCAATCCGTCAACCGCTTGAAACAAGACCTCCAGCAGGCGATCAATGCCCGCCGGGACAGCTTGCAGGAACAGGCTCTGCAACACGCGCTCGAGTCCGAACGCATCGACATCAGCCTGCCGGGACGCGGCGAGAACAGCGGCGGCCTGCACCCGTTGACCCTGATCCGGGAACGCATGCTGCAGATTTTCACGCGGGCGGGTTTCACGGTCGCCGAAGGCCCAGAGATCGAAGACGACTATCACAACTTCGAGGCCCTGAATTTTCCGCCGGACCACCCGGCCCGGGCCATGCATGACACGTTCTATGTCAACGGCGGCAGTCACTTGCTACGGACCCATACCTCACCGGTTCAGGTCCGCACCCTGAAAGATGCTGCCGAGCCACCGGTGCGCATCGTCGCACCGGGGCGGGTGTACCGCTGTGACTCGGACCGCACGCACAGTCCCATGTTCACGCAGCTCGAGGGCCTTTACGTGGCCGACGACGTGAGCTTCGCCGACTTGCGCGCGGACCTGGAGGAGTTCCTGGCCGCTTTCTTCGACCGCGAGCTGCGCGTGCGTTTTCGCCCGTCCTACTTTCCGTTCACCGAGCCCTCGGCCGAGGTCGATATCGAATTCGACAACGGCAAGGGTCACTCCAGTTGGCTGGAGGTGGCTGGCTGCGGTCTGGTGCATCCCAATGTCCTGTCTGAAGCCGGGGTGGATCCGGACCGTTACAGCGGCTACGCCTTCGGGTTCGGCATTGAGCGCATGGCCATGCTCTACTATGGAATCAATGACCTACGGCTCTTTTTTGAAAACGACATGAAGTTTTTGTCGCAATTCCGTCACCTCGCCCACGCCTGAGTCCACGATGAAACTGTCCTATCAATGGTTACGGGAATGGGCTCCGGTCGATCTGGATGCCGCCAGCGCCGGCGAAATGCTGACCCTGGCGGGCCTTGAACTCGACGGAATGGAAGCGGCCGCACCGCCGCTCGACGGTGTCGTCGTCGCCCGCATCCTGGAGGCAGCCCCCCATCCTGACGCCGACCGCCTGAAGGTCTGCACCGTCGACCTTGGCCAAGAGGAGTCGCTGCAGATCGTCTGTGGTGCACCGAACGCGCGCCCCGGCCTGACGGTCGCGCTGGCCACGATCGGCACCCGCCTGCCGGGAGACTTCAAGATTCGCAAGAGCAAGATCCGCGGGGTGGAGTCTTTTGGCATGCTCTGCTCCGGCACGGAACTCGGTCTTGAAGAAAGCCCCGGCATCCTGGAACTCCCCGGGACGCTGACGCCGGGCGAAGCTTTTGCGCGAGCCTTGCGCCTGGATGACAGCGTGCTCGAGATTGCGCTGACTCCCAATCGCGGCGACTGCTTCAGCGTGCGCGGCGTCGCGCGCGAGCTGGCCTGTCTGGCCGGCGTCTCCTATGCCGCGCCCTACGAGTCCTCGCCGATCTCACCAGCCCTGGCCGAGACCCGCGACATTCACATCGAAAACGGTGCCGACTGCAGCCGCTACGCGGGGCGCGTAATCCGGGGGCTCAACCGCAGCGCGCCCACCCCGCTCTGGATGGCCGAGAGGCTCCGCAGAGCGGATCTTCGCAGCATCAATCCGCTGGTCGATGTGACCAACTACGTCATGCTGGAGCTTGGGCAGCCCATGCACGCCTTCGATCTGAGCCGCCTTCAGGGCGCGATCAGTGTGCGCCGGGGACGCGCCGGGGAATCGCTGCAACTGCTCAATGAGCAGACGGTGGAACTCGGCCCCGAGGAACTGGTGATCGCCGACGAAAAGGGGCCTGTCGCCCTGGCCGGCGCGATGGGCGGCCTGGCCACTGCGGTAGACGACGAAACCTGCGATGTGTTTCTGGAGAGCGCCTGTTTCTCCCCTGCGGCGGTCGCCGGCACCGGGCGCAAGTTCAAGCTCAGTTCCGATTCCCTGCAACGGTTTGAACGCGGGGTGGACCCCCAGCTGCAGGAGGCGGCGCTGGAACGCGCCAGCCAACTTCTCATGACCATCGCTGGCGGGCAGGCCGGCCCGGTCTGCCAGAACCAGGCGCAGCAATGGCAGCCGCCCACGACAGAACTGCCTGTCGCGCGCGTGCACAAACTGCTGGGTTACCCGGTCCCGGCCGAGCGCATGCTGGAGATTCTTCGTGCGCTGGAATGCCGGGCCGAGCTGAATGGCGACACCTTGCAGCTTTGCCCCCCCAGCCACCGCTACGACCTGCTGACTCCAATCGACTATATCGAGGAGATCGCGCGCGTCCACGGTTATGACCATCTTCCGGGACGCCCGCGACGGGTCAGCGTCACCCTGCGCGCACCCGATCGCAGTGACGACAGTCGACGCTTGCGCGACGAGCTGGTGGCGCGAGGCTATTTTGAAGCATTCAGTTTCAGTTTCGCGGAGGCCGCAACCGACGCCGCGCTGTGCGAGGATCCGGCGCGCCTTGCGGTCGAACTGGATAACCCGATGGCCAACTGGATGACCCAGATGCGGCGCAGTCTCTGGGCCAGCCTGCTGCCGGTTTGGAAACACAACGTGGCGCGCCAACAGGAACGGGTGCGTCTGTTCGAGATCGGCCGTCAATACAGCAGGAACGGCGAGCGCATGCTCGAAAACGGGGTGATCGCCGGGATCGTCAGCGGGCTGGCACAACCCGAACAGTGGTCAGCCCCACGTCGCCCTGTCGATTTCCACGACCTCAAGTCGGATGTGCTCGCCCTGCTGGGACAACAGGCGTCACAGGTCGTCTTCCGCGCACAGGACACGCACCCAGCGCTGCATCCCGGCCGGGCCGCTCGTCTGGAACGGGACGGCCACACGGTCGGACACGTGGGCCAGATTCACCCGGCCTTGCTGAAGACACTGGACTTGCCACATGCGCCGCTGATGTTCAGCCTTGACCTGGCGCTGTGGTCTGCCCCGGCGCGACCGGCACCCAGTGCACTGACTGCCACTCCGAGCAGCCGCAGGGATATTGCAGTTGTGGTAGATCAGACACTTGCTGTCGGCAAGCTCATGGAACACGTTAAGTTCAGAGCGGGCTCTCTGCTGCGCGAAGTCCGGGTTTTCGACGTGTTTACGGGCGAGAGTTTGCCCAAAGGGTGCAAGAGTGTAGCTTTAGGCTTGATATTTCAGGACTTTTCGCGCACGCTTACCGATGACGAGGTTGATGCCGCCGTCGCGGCCGTGACCTCCGGCCTGGAACAGAAATTCGGGGCTCAGATCAGGGGATGACGTGGCGCTGACAAAATCCGAACTCGCCGACTCGCTTTTCTTCCAGCTTGGCCTGAACAAGCGGGAAGCGAAAGAATTCGTCGATCGGGTCTTCGAGGAGATCAAGCGCTCCCTGGAATCTGGTGATACGGTCAAGTTGTCCGGCTTCGGCAATTTCGAGTTGCGGGACAAAAACCAGCGACCGGGACGAAACCCCAAGACCGGCGAGGAGATTCCGATCTCCGCGCGACGTGTTGTGACTTTCCGTCCGGGCCAGAAACTGCGCGCGCAAGTGGAAGCCGGTCATGCAAAGTCCTCTGCCGATCACAACTGACAGCGAACTGCCGGAAATTCCGGCGAAACGTTACTTTGCCATCGGTGAGGTCAGCGAACTGTGTCTGGTCAAGCCACATGTCCTGCGATACTGGGAGCAGGAATTTCCGCAGCTCAAGCCGGTAAAACGCCGGGGCAACCGTCGCTATTACCAGTACCAGGACGTCGAAATCGTGCGCCTGATACGCAGCCTGCTGTACGAGCAGGGCTTCACCATCGACGGTGCGCGCAAGCAACTCAAGGTCCTGAGTCGCAATCCTCAGGGCGCCGCGGGCGAACCAGCCAGCGAATTGGCCTCAATTCGGCAGGAACTGGAAGCCATTTTGGAGTTGACCAAGGTATAATGCCGGCCCGCCGCGAAGCCGGCGGGCTGAAGCGTCAAACAATCGGGGTGTAGCGCAGTCTGGTAGCGTACCTGCATGGGGTGCAGGTGGTCGTAGGTTCAAATCCTATCACCCCGACCATTTTTTCAGGGACTGAGAGTGAATCGCTCGGTCCTTCTCTGGAATACCTTTTGGTTACCACTTGCCGCAGCTTCGGTTGCGGCATTTTTCTTTGCGCTCCTGGTCCGATCGCCCGCGCTATACTCGCCAAAAATTCCGGGAGAACCGCATGAGTCACGACCCATGGGGCGGTGGGAGCGACGCGAACCCGAAGCTGCGCGACGAGGAGCGAGCTTGGCAGCGCTTCCGGGAAAACGCGCGCGCAGCCCGAGTTGCCCGCCTGATTCGCGACGTTCCGGGACATAAGACCTTGCCCGACAGGTTGGCACCATTGATCCCGGTGCTGGCAACGATCTGCGGGATTCTGGCGCTCATCAATTTCTACGTCAGGTGATTGGCGGCCGATAGGCAGGTGCTCCCTCCGTGCTCTCGTGTCGGGGCCGCGGCGGCAGAACGAGCGCAGCACCGATCTCGGTCCAGGGCGCGCCGGGTCCCCCTCATACACGCCTTGGTCATTGCGGTCGATTGGTACCTCATGAGTTGCTGAACCTCCTGGATACTCATGCCCGCCCAGCGGTAAAGGTCACCACCCAGTGATCGGATTTCGTGAAAACACAGCTTCGCACCCTGCCCTGGCCAACGGGCCGAGCTGCTAACTGGCGTGGCGCAATCACGGGTGAGCTGTTCGCTCAATGCCTGCATGCGATGCTTGCGGCCCTTCGCCCGCCGCGACCTGCCGGACTGACGCCTTGGCAGGGGTGGGCAGGGTGTGGTCACGGACTGGCATCGCCGCAGCGAGTAACCGTCGCGGTCGACTTCCCCTGATCTCGCAGCGCACTCTCAGGACGGGCAGTTTTCAGCCTTCCAGGGAATGAAAGGTGGCTCCTTGACCCAGAATGATTGGCCGATCGCGACGCAAAGTGCCACGGGTTAGGCTCGCCATCCCGAGCCAATCCCGACATGAAGTTTCAAGCGCCTGATCTTAAACATGATTTCTGGAATTGCCTTGCCCGGCCTGTGACTTGCTACTCCGGAGCTATGCGGTGAACCGTCAGCCGCCCCGAAACGGAGTCTTCCATTGCAACCCTCTGCCCTCATCCTACCGACATTGCCGCGACAGTTGCCTCAGAAAATTCTGGCTGCTTTCTCGTTGGTCTTTGCCCTCCTTCTGCCCACAGCGGGCCTGGCACTGCAATGTCAGAATCAGGCCTGCACCATCACCGGCACCGATCGAAACGACGAACTGATCGGCACCCCCGGCAACGATGTCATCTGTGGTCTCGACGGGAACGACACCGTTTTCGGTGGCGGCGGTGACGACCTCATCTGCGGCGGCCCCGGAAATGACCGACTGTACGGAGAAGACGGGCACGACAATCTGTTGGGCGGCGCGGGGCGCGACCACCTGTCCGGCGGACCGCAGGATGATGTCCTCGACGGCAGTCAGGGCAACGATCTGCTCGAGGGCGGCGACGGCTCCGATTTTCTGTCCGGCGGCGAAGGCAAGGACAGCCTGGATGGCGGACCGGGCGAAGATCTTTGCGACACCGATCGGCGTGATGACAGCATCCGCTGCTCTGCCCTGTCATTCGAGACCGCCAGCACCGGTCGATTCACCACCATCGGAAATCGCATTTTCACGCCGACCGGCGAGGAATTCGTGCCTCGTGGCGTGAACATCTTTCCCTGGCATCGCAGCCCGGCCACCGTGGATGCGATACAAGACTGCTGGCAATTCAACCTGGTGCGTCTGCACGCCTGGATTCTTCCAAACGCCACCAGCCAGTGGAAGGATCACGTCGTGTACCTCGAAGAGCCGCTCCTGTTCGATCCGGCCACCGTCGATTTGACCACCTACGACGTGGCCGCGCTGATCGACTATTACACCAGCCGCAGAATCGTCGTCGTGTTCGATGTGCACGAGAATATCGGGCGCTACATCGAGGGGGATGAGCTCAGCGACTACCTCCGCTTTGTGACCGATCTCATCACGCGCTACAAGAACAACCCTTACCTGTGGCTGGACGTGCACAACGAACCCGGCAGTCTTGAGGGTCAGTCTTCGGACTTTTCACGCTGGCGGACAGAAATGAGCACCATTCTCGACACCGTCAAGGCGATATCGCCGGACACGATGACGCTGGTATCCGGAACCGCCTGGGGTCAGGACACAGGCCCGGCGTGGGACAGCGCCCCCGTGGACAGCAACCAGAGCGCGCTGCTGTCCAACGCAGATATCATCACCCGGTACCGGAACGTCCTGCCAACCTTTCACGTCTACGACCAGTGGACTTTTGGCCAGGACCGCCTGCAGGATTTCGTCGCAAGGCTGTTCGCCGTCACCTCAAGGCCCGTCGTCATCGGCGAATACGGTTCAATCAACAACGTGAGCACGATCAGCGCCAGCCAGGCCCTGCACTGGCTGACCGGAGAGCCCGGTTTCTCCAGCCTGGGCCGGGTGGTCTGGACCTGGGATGCCTACGACGGGAATGACCTGACCACAAATGCAAACGGAGGGGGACAGCATGTGGATTCCTGCTCGACGCCAGGCAATCTCACGCCCCTGGGCCAACTGGTCTGGACTGACAACCACTGAGCGACGTCAGGCCTGGCCGTCGTCTGCGGGGAGAAACGCAGCTTTCCGGCGCTTCAGCGATTCCCGAACATGGAACGTCTCAAGCTCAGGAATTCGTAACGCTTCATGTCTGCGCTCAAACCCTCGAATTCCTTTCGGCGCTGTTCCTCCATGTCCTGCAGGCTGGTTTCGACCTGAGTCAGGTCCGCTTCCAGATTGCGGAGCAGATTCTGCTGCGCCACCACGCTTGATGTGCGGCGCTCATTCTCCTTCTTGAGCGCCACGCTGAGCGACTCTCGCTCCTTTTTGAGATTGGCGATCTGCGTGTCACGAATCACCATCCGATCCTGCCGCAGTTTCTCAATCTCACCGACATCCTTGAATGTCGTGAGCAGATAACGATCGTACTGCTCTTGCTGCTCACGCCGCTGCGCCTCAGTCGCCATGGCCGCCAGACGCTTACGATGCTGTTCCAGCTCCTCGATGGTGCGTTGACGATGCAGCACCTCGCGCAGATTGCCGCGCTCATCGAGCACATGGCGCTCCAGCTTTGAGGCGTTTGGCGGCACCCGGTCACTGAAGTGGACTCGGCCTTCCTCGTCCACCCAGCGGTAGATTTCGGCCCATGCCCCGGTGGACAATAGACCGAGGCTCGACAGGAGCAAAGCCCTGACAGCCCAGCGTGATGTCCCCTTCGCTCTCACGTTGTTGAGTGTAGACATGCCGAACCGTTGGAGAACCATGAGTATTTCCCCTGTGCAGGGGCTGAACAGCCGCGTCATTCTAACATTGGCCCTGCTGGTCTCTGCAGGTTTCATGCCCCTTCTCGCCCGCGCGGAAGCGGACAATCCGGCGCCCCGTCGGGAGCAGTTCGAATTGCTCTGGTCCATCGAGGGGGAAAGCAACCGGGTCTACCTTCTGGGATCCGTGCATCTGCTGCCCCACGGCTCTCGCGCCCTTCCAGAGGTCGTGAATGCCGCTTATCGAACCAGTGATCTTATCGTCTTCGAATCTGATCTCTTCCTGATCGGATCCGTCGAGTACGAGGCCGACGAATTGGCCCAGGCCCGGTATCCCGCTGGACAGACGATCCACGACGAAATCTCACCGGAATTAATGGCCGTGGCCACAGAGAAGGTCGAGGCGCTGGCCCTGCCGATGACCATACTGCAACGTTATCGTCCCTGGTTCTTTGCCCAGACTCTGGCCACCGCCCAGTTCGCCAGGGACGGTTTCCCTCTGGACAACGGCGTGGATGTGCGCTTGTACAAGGAGGCGGTCAAGGACGTGAAGCTGACGAGCGGGCTGACGCCGCCAGAGCAGCACCTGGCCTTTTTCGCCGGTCTCAGTCCGGAACAGAACGAAAATTTCCTGAGCAGCGCGCTCACGGATCTGCAGGATTCGCGCGCCCAGATCTCCCGCATTCTGGACATCTACAACAACGCCAATCTCGACCTGCTGGAAACCCTCGCCAGGGAGATGAAGGAACAGACCCCCTCGCTGTACCAGAGGCTCGTGGTGGATCGAAATCAGGACTGGCTGCCAGCCATCGCAGAGTTCCGCAAGCAGAAAGGTAATGTGCTGGTGGTTGTGGGCGCCCTCCACCTGGTCGGCACTGAAGGTCTGCTCGAACTGTTTCGCGAGCAGGGCTGGAAGCCCAGGGTTCCCAAATACCGGGGCTTTCGGCCACCGGAATAGGCGACGGCCACACCCCTTCTCCACCCGGATGGCACGTCACTGCGGATTGCACTAAGCTGCCGCGGGCCCACATCCACTGCAATCGAGAACTGTCATGGGATTCCTGAACGGCAAACGCGCCCTGATCACGGGCGTGGCGAGCGATCGATCCATCGCCAGCGGCATTGCGCGCGCCATGCACCGCGAGGGCGCGGAACTGGTGTTCACCTATCAGGGCGACAAGCTGCTTTCGCGGGTGCAGGCCTGCGCCGAACAGACCAATGCCGCGGGGATCTTTCCCTGCGACGTGGCGCAGGACGAATCCATCGCAACCCTGGCGAACAGCCTTCAGAACACCTGGCCGGACGGCTTCGACATTCTGGTGCATTCCATCGGCTTCGCCCCGCGCGAACAGCTGCAGGGCAGCTACCTGGACGCGGTCACGCGGGAGGGCTACCAGATCGCCCATGACATCAGCGCCTACAGCTTCGCGGCGCTCGCCAAGGCGCTCCGCGATCAGTTGCGGGAGGGCGGCGCCCTGCTCACCCTGAGCTACCTGGGCGCCGTGCGGGCTGTCCCGATGTACAACGTGATGGGTCCGGCCAAAGCGAGCCTTGAAGCCAATGTGCGTTTCATCGCAGCGGAACTCGGCGCCAGGAACATCCGTTGCAACGGCATCTCTGCGGGCCCGATAAAGACCCTGGCCGCGGCGGGCATCAAGGGCTTCCGCGGCATGCTCTCCAGCGCCGAGCAGGCTTCCCCGTTGCGTCGCAATGTCACCCCCGAGGAGGTCGGCAACGCCGCCGCTTTCCTCTGCTCCGATCTGGCCTCCGGCATCACGGGCGAGATGCTCTACGTTGATGCCGGATACAACATTCAGGGCATGGCCGGGCTCGACGAGCCGGGGGCCTGAGCCCCACATCGATCAGGCTGAAAAGGTTCTCTGCAACTCCTCGAACGCCTCTTCGGCGTAGGCGACCAGATGCTGCACATGCGGCAGGGAGCGCCGGCAGGCGGTATAGACAATATTCAGGGTCTCGGCGTAGCTGAATATCGTGATGTTCAGCGCCTGTCCCTGGAACACCAGCGAAACCGGCTGTGAACTGATGATCTGCGCCTCGCCCATGTAAAGACGTTCGCGCGGCCCCGGCACATTGGACAGAACGATGTTGTACATGGGGCGGCGCTGGCGATTGCCTATTCCGATCATCTGACCCACCGCAAAGGGCGCCATCAGCAAAGCCGAATAGTTCGCCAGTTCGGTCTTGCTCATGCGCCCGAGCAGGGTCTTGCCATCGCGCATG
>JBFKIN010000064.1:0-10476 GCA_041632255.1 Oceanococcus sp.
CATGCGCCCGTAGAGCACGGGCGCCTGCGCCGCGCAGAAGTCTTCCACCAGCTGCCGTATGTCGGCCGCTTCCATCCCGGTGTGCGGCGCCACCGTTTCCGGGCTGTAGGCGGTGAAGGCCTCGGCCAGGTGGGCGGGGTCGGTATCCAGCAGTTCGCCCGCCGCGCCCGGGGCAATCCGGTTCTCCGCATACAGAACGTGCAGCATCGCCAGCAGCACCAGTGCTTCGCTGCCCGGCCGCACGAAGTGATGCCGGCTGGCCAGACGGGCGGTTTCGCTGCGGCGCGGGTCCAGCACCACCAGCGCGCCGCGCTCCTTCACCGCCTGCAGGCGCTTTTTTACGTCCGGCACGCTCATGATGCTGCCATTGGAGGCGAGCGGAGTGCCGCCGAAGATCACGAAATGATCGCAGCGGTCGATGTCCGGCACCGGGATGCGCAGCTGATGGCCGAACAGCTTCCAGGCCACGATATGGTGCGGCAGCTGATCCACCGAGGTGGCGGAGAACTTGTTGCGCGTTTTCAGCGCGCGCAACACCGGCCCGGAGGTGAGCAGGGCGCCGGTGTTGTGCACATTGGGATTGCCCAGATAGACCCCCAGCGCGTCGCTGCCGTAGCGGTCCTGAATCGCCTGCAGCCGGGCCGCCACCTTGTCCAATGCCGTGTCCCAGTCCAGCGGATGCCACTGACCGTCGCGCTTCTCCAGCGGGGTGCGCAGGCGGTCGGGATCTTCATACAGATCCTTCAGCGCCACCGCCTTGGGACAGATATGGCCCCGGCTGAAGGGATCGTCGGCATCACCCTTGATCGACTGGATCTTCTCGTCGCGCACCGTGATCGCGATGCCACACATGGCCTCGCAGAGGTTGCAGGTGCGGTAGTGGACGTGTTCCTGACTCATGGCTGTCTCCGGATGCTCGGCGCAGCCTACTGCCTCCCCGTGGGGTGGGTAAAGCAGCCGTTCGGCCGATTTCGGCACACAGGAGTGGCCTGCCCGGTTCCGATCGACTAAAATTCGCGGCTGACCTCAGTCTGCCGCAGCACAGCGATTACGCGGGAACCGGGGACATATCCCGAAGCAAGGGCATGCAGCCCGGGATGACGACCGATCGGCGCAGGGCGCCGGCACCCGGCCGTCGTGATCCAGGTGCAGTCCTGCGGGGCATCCTGGTCCGCCGGGGCGCCGTGCCGCCTGTCCTTGCCGGGACCGACCGGGCCACCTGATGTGGCCGGCCGAAAGACGCCACGAACAAATGGAGAATTGGCGAATGGGACGATTGATTTGGGGCCTTGCGGGCCTGCTGCTGACGGGGCCGGCGCTCGCCTCCGAGTACAACATGCCCGTGGGAGTGACCGAAATCAGCCGTGAAGTGCACGACCTGCACATGCTGATTTTTTACGTCTGCTGCGCCATCGGTGTGGTGGTCTTCGGCGCGATGATCTATTCGATCATCGCCCACCGCAAATCGGTGCATCCGAAGCCGGCGGACTTCCACGAAAGCATCAAGGTCGAGATCGCCTGGACCGTGGTGCCTTTCTTCATCCTGATCGCCATGGCCATTCCGGCTGCCGGCACCCTGATCAAGATGGAAGACACCTCCGATGCCGACATCACGATCAAGATCACCGGCTATCAGTGGAAGTGGCATTACGAATACATGGGCGAAGGGGTGGACTTCTTCTCCAACCTGGACGCCAAGAGCAATCGCGCACGGCAGCTGGGCTCGGGCATCAACCCGGCCGACGTGCCCAACTACCTGCTCGAGGTGGATGAGCCGCTGGTCCTGCCCATCGGCAAGAAGATCCGCCTGCTGCTGACCGCCAATGACGTGATCCACGCCTGGTGGGTGCCGGATCTGGCGACCAAGAAGGACGCCGTGCCGGGTTACATCAACGAGATGTGGACCCGCATCGACGAGCCGGGCATCTACCGCGGCCAGTGCGCCGAGCTGTGCGGCCGCGACCACGGCTTCATGCCCATCGTGGTGCGGGCGGTGCAGCCCGCGGTCTACGAACAGTGGCTGGCCGAACGCGGCGGCAAGGCCCAGAGCGCCGATACCCCCGCTGCCGCCCAGCCGGTGGAAGTGGCCAGCGCCGCTCCCGCCGCTGCCGCCGAAGCGCCGGCCGAACTGAGCAAGGACACGCTGATGGCCGAAGGCGAGAAGGTCTACAGGAACTATTGCGCCGCCTGCCACCAGCCGGACGGTTCCGGCATGGCCGCGGCCAACTTCCCGGCCCTGACCGGCAGCGCCGTGGCCAATGGCCCGGTCGATGGCCACATCGACATGGTGCTCAAGGGCAAGAACGCGATGGCCGCCTTCGCCTACCTCAAGGACCGCGAAATCGCCGCGGTCGTGACCTATGAACGCAATGCCCTGGGCAATGCGGCTGGCGATGTCGTCCAGCCCGCCCAGGTTGCTGCCCGCCGCTAAGCATTGGAGCCGACATCCATGAGCGAATCTCACGCCGCCCATCACGACGAGCATCACGATCACGGCCCTGAGCCGGGGATCATGCGGTGGATCAAGACCACGAACCACAAGGACCTGGGCACCCTGTACCTGTGGTTTGCCTTCATCATGTTCTTCATCGGCGGCGTGATGTCGCTGATCATCCGCCTGGAGCTGTTCTCGCCGGGCCTGCAGTGGGTCAATCCGGAGTTCTTCAACTCCATGACCACGATGCACGCGCTGATCATGATTTTCGGCGGTGTCATGCCGGCTTTCACCGGCCTGGCCAACTGGATGGTGCCGATGATGGTCGGCGCCGGCGACCTGGCCCTGCCGCGCGTCAACAACTGGGGCTTCTGGATCCTGCCCTTCGCCTTCGCCCTGCTGCTGTCGACCCTGTTCATGGACGGCGGCGCTCCGGCGGGCGGCTGGACCATGTACCCGCCGCTGGTGCTGCAGACCGGTGACGCCTTCCCGTATCTGATCTTCGCCATCCACCTGATGGGGATCTCCTCCATCACCGGCGCGATCAACGTGATCGTGACCATCCTGAACATGCGCGCGCCGGGCATGACCCTGCTGAAAATGCCGCTGTTCGCCTGGTCCTGGCTGATCACCGCCTACCTGCTGATCGCCACCATGCCGGTGCTGGCCGGTGCCGTGACCATGCTGCTGACCGACAAGTACTTCGGCACCAGCTTCTTCAGCGCCGCCGGCGGTGGCGACCCGGTCATGTTCCAGCACGTGTTCTGGTTCTTCGGTCACCCCGAGGTGTACATCCTGATTCTGCCGGCTTTCGGCATTGTCTCGACGATCATCCCGACTTTCGCCCGCAAGACCCTGTTCGGCTATGACTCCATGGTTTACGCCATGGCCTCGATCGCCTTCCTGAGCTTCATCGTGTGGGCCCACCACATGTTCACCGTGGGCATGCCGCTGGCTGGCGAGCTGTTCTTCATGTTCGCGACCATGCTGATCGCCGTGCCCACAGGGGTGAAGGTGTTCAACTGGATCGCCACCATGTGGCGCGGTTCGATGACTTTCGAGACGCCCATGCTGTTCGCCCTGGGCTTCGTCTTCCTGTTTACCATTGGTGGCTTCTCCGGCCTGATGCTGGCCATCGCCCCGGCGGATTTCCAGTATCACGACAGCTATTTCGTGGTGGCCCACTTCCACTACGTGCTGGTGCCCGGCGCGGTGTTCTCCATTATCGCCGCCATGTATTACTGGCTGCCGAAGTGGACCGGTCACATGTACAACGAGGCCATGGGCAAGTGGCACTTCTGGCTCTCCGCCATCGCCATCAACCTGACCTTCTTCCCGCAGCACTTCTCCGGCCTGGCCGGCATGCCGCGGCGTATTCCGGACTATGCCGTGCAGTTCACCGACTGGAACGTGATCTCCTCCATCGGTGCCTTCATGTTCTTCGTGGCCCAGTTCCTCATGGTTTACAACTGGATCGCGAACTGCATCATGAAGAAGGGCGAGGTCGCCACCGCGCGGGTCTGGGAAGGCGCCCACGGTCTGGAGTGGACGGTGCCTTCGCCGGCGCCGTATCACACCTTCGAGACGCCGCCGGTGGTCGACGAAAGCGAGATCACGGCGGTGCATGACGAACCGGCCGCCCAACCCGCCAAGGCATGAGCGAGAACCGGAACAAGCGACCGGGCAATGTGCGTCTGGCTCTCATGCTGGGCGCCGTTGCTCTCGCGTTCTATCTTGCCTTCTTCGTGGTGATGTCACGGTGAACGCGGAACAGGGCAGGAGCGGACGCCGCTGGCAGCTGTTTCGGCTGAGCGCGCTGGTGCTCGGCATGTTCGGCTTTGGCTTCGCGCTGGTGCCTCTGTACGAGGTCATCTGTGACATCACCGGTCTGAATGGCAAGAACAGCGGCATCACCCTGGTGGCCGATGTGACCGAGGCGCCGGACCCGGATCGTCTGGTCACGGTGCAGTTCCTGACCACGGTGAACAACAGCCTGAACTGGGACTTTGGTGCGGAACGCAGTTCGATCCAGGTTCACCCGGGGCAGCTGTACACGGTCAATTTTTTCGCTGAAAACCGCACGGCGCAGGATTTCGTGGCCCAGGCCACGCCCAGCATCGTGCCCTGGAGCGCGGCCAAGTTCCTGCGCAAGACCGAATGTTTCTGCTTCTCGCAACAGCCGCTGTTGGCCGGGGAGCGCAAGGACATGCCGATGCGCTTCATGCTCGATCCCGCCCTGCCGGCCGAGGTGAAGACGGTGACCCTGTCCTACACCATGTTTGACGCAACCGGGCTGGCCGACGCCAGCCAGATTTTGGAGTAACGAGAACGATGTCCAGCAATACAGGCGGTTACTTCGTCCCGGCGCCCAGCGCCTGGCCCTTCGCCCTGACTGTCGGCCTGTTCCTGATGGTGCAGGGCGTGTCGACCTATCTGAACGGTCACGGCAGTTCGCCGCTGACCTGGATCGGCCTGATTGTCGTGCTGGCCGTGGTCTGGATGTGGTTCGGCGGGGTGATCCGCGAATCCGAAAGTGGTCAGTACAACCATCAGGTGGATCTGACCTATCGCTGGGGCATGAGCTGGTTCATCTTCTCCGAAGTGATGTTCTTCGCCGCCTTCTTCGGTGCCCTGTGGTACGCCCGCAACCTGTCCCTGCCATGGCTGGGTGGTGCCGGTTCCGAACTGATGACCAACGCGGTGATCTGGCCGGACTTCGAGATGGAGTGGCCGACCAACGGTCCGGGCGCGATGGGTGGAGACTTCGAGACGATCCCGCCCTGGGGCATTCCCTTCCTGAATACGCTGCTCCTGATGACCTCCGGCGTGACCCTGACCTTTGCTCACCACGGCCTGCGCGAGAACAAGCCGCGGCGCAACATCGTGGCCTGGATGGTCGCGACGGTGGCGCTGGGTTCAATCTTCCTGTACTTCCAGGCCTATGAGTACGTCGAGGCCTACAGCCACCTGAACCTGACCCTGGAATCGGGCATCTACGGTTCGACCTTCTTCATGCTGACCGGCTTCCACGGCGCCCACGTGACCCTGGGCACGATCATGCTGCTGGTGATCACCTTCCGTCTGGCCTTTGGCCACTTCAAGCCGGAATCCCACTTCGGCTTCGAGGGGGTGGCGTGGTACTGGCACTTCGTCGACGTGGTCTGGATCGGGCTGTTCATCTTCGTTTACATCGTCTGATACCGGCCCTCGGACACGAAAAAGGGCGCCAACGGCGCCCTTTTTCATGCCCGCTGCGCTCAGGGGCGCAGTCCGTGCGGCTGGATCCAGCCCATCAGGTAACCGATGACCAGAAAGGCCAGCAGCCCGACCGACAGGCTGATGCGCACGATCAGGGCATTGACCGTGCGTTTCTTTGGGCCGGTGTCGTTGAGCATGAAATACATGGCGAAGCCGAGCGAGGTGACAATGGCGATCAGGAACAGCGCGATGATGACGTTCATGGAAGGTCCGGTTTGAGTTTCCGCCCGCCGCTGTGGGCGAGCCTGCTGACCGCAGCGGCTGTCGCTCTGTTCGCCACGCTGGCGGGCTGGCAGGCGCAGCGCGGTCAGGACAAGGCTTTCATGATAGACCGTCGCGGGGATTTCTCCGAGTCCGGTCTCGTCGAGGTGCGTCGCGGCGCGGAACTGCCGCAGCACGGGCGACGTATTCGTGTGACCGGCCGTTGGCGGCCCGGGCGCGAGGTGCTGCTCGACAATCAGACCCGTGGAGGCCGCGTGGGCGTCCATGCCTGGACTCCGCTGCGTCTGGGGGACGCTGGCCCGCTGCTGCTGGTCAATCGTGGCTGGGTGGAGGCCTCGCCTTACCGGGAGCAATTGCCCGACACCGGCACCCTGGCCGACGGCCCGGTAGAGATCCGTGGCCTGTGGCGCGATCTGCCCCGAGCGGGCCTGGCTGCGGCCGTGGGCACCTGTGTCGCCGCGCCGCACTGGCCGCAGCGCCTGAATTACCCCAGCCATGAGCAATTGCGCTGTCTGTATGACGAGCCCCTGGCCGATGGCCTGCTGCTGATGGATCCGCAACTGCCTGGCGGTCTGATCCGCGAGTGGGCCGACCTCGGTCTGCCGCCGGAGCGTCATTACGGCTACGCAGTGCAATGGGCGGCACTGGCCCTGACCGCCCTGGTGCTTTACCTCGTCCTCAACCTGAAACGCACATGAACCCGACCCAGATCAACCGGATCAAGCTGGTGGCGCTGGCCGCCCTGTTTTTCGGCCCCTTCTTCATCGCCTGGCTGGTCTATTTCGGTCCGGTCGACTGGAAGCCGACAGGCAACACCGCCGCGGGCCGGATCATCGACCCGGCCCGGCCGATGCCGGAATCCTTTCATTTCACGGCACCGGACGGCGCCAGCGAACGTCTGGGCGAGCTCTGGACCGTGTTGCACATCGGCGAAGCGCCCTGTGGCGAGAGCTGCCGTCACCGCCTGTGGCAGACGCGGCAGATGCGCACCCTTCTGCACCGCCGTCGCGGCCGGGTGCAGCGCGCCTATGTGGTCGCTGATCCGGCGGAAGCCGCGCCGCTGGCAGCCGAGCTGGCTGCCGAACATCCGCGACTGAAAGTGCTGTCGGTGGACCCGGCGCTGAGATCGCAGTTCGAGGCCTGGATCGGAGACCTGGATGTGAGCGAGCCGGTCCTGCTGATCGATCCGCTGGGCAATTTCCTGATGGTCTACGGTGACGAACTGCCGATGGAGGGGATGTTCAAGGACATCAAGCGCCTGCTGAAACTCTCCAACATAGGCTGAGCCGGCTCAAGCGGGTAAAATGACCGGATTTTGTGACCAGGATGCCGGGCGGCTTCGTCGCCGGTCCTGCCTGAACGACTGATTTCGCGAACTCCCGTGCCCGATTCTCTCTACCGAAAACTTGCCGTGCTGACCTTGCTCTTGTGCCTGGGCATCGTCGTGCTGGGAGCCTATGTCCGGTTGTCCGATGCCGGGCTGGGTTGCCCTGACTGGCCCGGTTGCTATGGCCGCCTGCTGGTGCCCGAGGCCAGCGTGGCGCAGGCCCACGAGGGCCACGCCCAGCGGCCCCTGGAAGTGCCCAAGGCCTGGAAGGAAATGGTTCACCGCTACTTCGCGTCCGGCCTGGGCCTGCTGATCATCGCCCTGGCCGCGTTTGGCTGGCGTCGTGGTCTGCCGCGCAGCCTGCTGGCGGGTCTGGTCGCAGTCGTGTGTTTCCAGGGCATCCTCGGCATGTGGACCGTCACCTGGCAGTTGAAGCCGCTGGCCGTGACCAGCCACCTGCTCGGCGGAATGACCACCCTGGGCATGCTGCTCTGGTTGAATCTGCTGTTGCGACCTGCGCCTTCCCGTGGGCTGGCTGCGCTGCGCGGATTCGCTGTCGCCTCTCTTCTGGTGCTCATCGGGCAGATCTTTCTGGGCGGCTGGACCAGCAGCAACTACGCGGCGCTGGCCTGTCCGGATTTTCCGACCTGTCATGCCAGCTGGTGGCCCGAGGCGAATTTTTCGGAAGCCTTCGTGCTCTGGCATGGGCTGGGCATCAATTACGAATACGGGATTCTGGACAGTCCCGCACGGACCGCCATTCACCTGACCCATCGTGTGGGGGCTTTGATCACGGCCGGCGTGCTCGGCCTGCTGGCCTGGCGCCTGTGGCGCCGGCGCCAATTGCGACCCATGGGCGCCGCGCTGGGCGCAGGCCTGTTGCTGCAGATTTCACTGGGCATCGCCACCGTGAAGTTCGGCTTGCCGCTGCCAGTCGCCGCCGCGCACAATGCAGGGGCCGCGCTGCTGGTGCTGATCCTGGTCTGGATCAATGTTCAGGCCTGGCGCGAGACCCCAGGGCCGGGAGCCAACCGCACATGATGAGCGCCGCCTCAGCCAGCCAGACTTCCCGCCTGCGCGAGTACTACGAACTGACCAAGCCGCGGGTTGTGCTGCTGCTGGTTTTCACCGCGGTGATCGGCATGTTTCTGGCCACGCCGGGTGTCGTTCCCTGGGCGGTGCTGCTGGGCGGCGGCGCCGGCATCTGGCTCTGCTCGGCCAGCGCCGCTGTGCTCAACCAGTGGGCGGACCGCGAGGCCGACGCCCGCATGGCCCGCACCCGCCGCCGGCCGCTGCCCACCGGCCACCTGAGCGACGCCGAGGCGATCGGCTTCGCCATCGCGCTCTGCCTGCTGGGCGCCGGACTGCTGTACTGGACCACCAATCTGCTGACCATGTGGCTGACCCTGCTGTCCCTGGTCGGCTATGCCGTGGTCTACACCTTGTTCCTCAAGCGTCTGACCCCGCAGAACATCGTCATCGGCGGCGCCGCCGGCGCCGCGCCGCCACTGCTCGGCTGGACCGCAGTCACCGGCGAGATTCACGCGCACGCGCTGATCCTGTTCCTGATCATCTTCGCCTGGACGCCGCCGCACTTCTGGGCCCTGGCCATCGATCGCAAGGACGAATATGCCCAGGCCGGCATCCCCATGCTGCCGGTGACCCACGGGGTGCGCTTCACCAGCCTGCAGATCCTGCTCTACACCGCCGTGCTGTTTGCCGTCTCGCTGATGCCCTACATGGCCCAGATGAGCGGCTGGCTGTACCTGGCCGGCGCCGTGCCGCTGGGTCTGCTCTACCTGTGGTGGGCCTGGAAGCTGTTTCAGGCAGGTACCGTGACCCTGCCCAGGACGCTGTTCAACTACTCCATCGTCTACCTGATGCTGATCTTCGCTCTTTTGCTGCTGGATCATTATCTGGTGCGGGGCTAGTCGATTCCGCCATCACACGGCGGGGCGGGCGAAGTCTCCGGATCACGGGGGAGGCGCGAGGAGCTGGATTTCCCGCGCCGTCGCCGGCCCGATCACCACATCCTTGAGGCTTTCCGGCACCTTGGCCCGGCCCGGGCCCAGCGCGATACGTCCGCCCATGATCTCGGCCCGGCGCTGCGGGTAGAGCGGCTGACGCTGCGGTTCGGCCAGGCCTTCGGGCGCGCGCGGCTGGCCGCTGCGCAGGTCGTACTTGTCGCTGGCGCCGAGGATGTGCAGCAGTTCATGGGCGATGACCACGGTGTTGCTGCCGGCCATGTGGTCAGCGGCGAAGGCGTTGACCAGGCCGTAGAGCCCCTTGCGCACGCCCAGCGAGCTGTCCAGGGCCAGGCCCTCGCGGCCTTCGTGATATTGCAGGAACAGGCGCACGTCGGGACGCATCTCGTCCTGCCGGGTGGGCACACGAACAATCCACCAGCGCATCTTCAGGGACCACAGCATCACCTCCAGCGCCGATTGCAGGCCCCGGGGCGAGGGTGGCAGCCGGTGGAGCGGCTGGCCGAGTTCGATGCGTACCGGCCGTTCGTGGGCGCGGCCGTAACGGGCAGTCTCGCGCATGAAGAAGTCTTCGATCCCGCGGAACGCTTGGATGTCCAGAGCCGCAATGTAGTCAGCGCTCGCCCGGCTGCCGTCGCCGTTGAGCGGGTAGAGCTTGACCCACAGCGTGCGGCTCCAGTCGGTGCTGCGCTGTTCGGCCTGTCGCGTACTGAGGAACACGATCATCAGCAGCATGAGCAGCAGGAAGACACGCAGGGCCTTGAACATGGGGGCGGGGCGACGGGACGAGCCTGACCCGAGCATAGCTGCTTTGTGGCGTGCCGGACGGAACAATTCGGCCCTGTCATCCGTTTGTCATGTGCACAACAATCCAAGGTGCAGGAGAAACAATCCCATGAATTACAAAGTGTTCGGCGCAGCCCTGCTCGCGCTGACGGTGGCCGCCTGCGGCGGCGGGGAAGGCCCCGACAGCCGTGCGATGAATACGCAGGCGGGTTCGGGCGCGGCGGAATCACGTGCCGGCGAAAGCTACGACGTGATCCTGACTTCGAATGTGGATGGCGCCGATATCGCCTTCACCGTGCATGAGCCGAATCAGCTGCGTGTCGGACAAAGTTACCCCTTGCTGCTGCACAGCCATGGCTACAGCGGCACGCGCACGGAAGCTTCCGAGCGCCCGGCGGCGGATGGCGAGGGTTTCGACGCTCGCGCCCTGGCCGGCGGTTACGGCATCCTGAGTCTGGACGAGC
>JBFKIN010000065.1:0-10430 GCA_041632255.1 Oceanococcus sp.
CAGCGCGGCGACGATACTGCCCAGATTGGGCTGCGAGGTGAGGCCGGACATCGCGTCCAGGGCCCCGTCCACGGCATCGCAGCCCGCCTCGACCGCGGCCAGCACGCTGGCTGCGGCGATGCCGCTGGTGTCATGGGTGTGGAAATGGATCGGCAGGTCGATTTCCTGCTTCAGTGCACTGACCAGGGCATGTGCGGCGCGTGGCCGGCAGACGCCCGCCATGTCCTTGATGCCAAGGACCTGGGCGCCGGCCGCTTCAAGCTGGCGGGCCAGATTCAGGTAGTAGTCCAGGGTGTACTTCGGCCGCTGCGGGTCGAAGATGTCCCCCGTGTAGCAGATCGCCGCCTCGGCCAGCCCGCCGGCTTCACGCACCGCATCAATGGCCAGACGCATGTTGTCGGTGTTGTTCAGGCAGTCGAAGATGCGGAAGATGTCGATGCCGGCATCGGCAGCCTGGCGGATGAAGTACTGCACCACGTTGTCGGGGTAGTTGGTGTAGCCCACCGCGTTGGCCGAGCGCAGCAGCATCTGCAGCGGCACATTGGGCACGGCCTCACGCAGGTCCGCCAGGCGCTGCCAGGGATCTTCCTTGAGAAAGCGCATGGCCACGTCGAAGGTCGCGCCGCCCCAGCACTCCAGCGAGAACAGGCCGGGGGCCAGTCGCGCGTAATGTGGAGCCACGGCGAGCAGGTCAGTGCTGCGCATCCGGGTGGCGAACAGGCTCTGGTGCGCATCGCGCATCGTGGTGTCGGTGAGCAGGACCCGGTCATGATCCTTCATCCAGCGGGCAAAACCGTCCGCGCCCAGTTCCTGCAGCTTGTCGCGCAGGCCCGGCGGTGGTGGGTGGTCGAGATCAGCGGAGGGCAGGCGCGGCTCGGGCAGGGGCAGGGCAGGTGGCTGCCGGCCCTTCATCTCGGGGCTGCCATTGACCACGACTTCGCCGATGAACTGCAGCAGCTTGGTCGCACGGTCCTTTCGGGGTACGAACTCGAACAGTTCCGGTGTCTTGTCGATGAAATTGGTCGTGTAGTCCCCGGCCAGGAACTGCGGATGGCCGATGACGTTTTCCAGGAACTGCAGGTTGGTGGACAGGCCGCGGATGCGGAATTCACGCAGGCAGCGGTCCATCCGCGAGATCGCTTCATGCGGGGTGGGCGCCCAGGCGGTGACCTTGACCAGCAGGGAATCGTAGTAAGGCGTAATCACGGCCCCGGAATAGGCCGTGCCGCCGTCGAGGCGGATGCCGAATCCCGATGGGCTGCGATAGGCGACCAGGCGGCCATGATCCGGTCGAAAGCCGTTTTCGGGGTCTTCCGTCGTGACGCGGCATTGCAGGGCGTGACCGTCCAGGCGGATATCGTCCTGGCCGGGCAGGCCGCCCTCGACATCGCCCAGGGCCATGCCGCTGGCCACCTTGATCTGCGCCTTGACGATATCGACCCCGGTCACCTCCTCGGTCACGGTGTGCTCGACCTGGATGCGCGGATTGACCTCGATGAAATAGAAGGCGCCGCTGTCCGCATCCAGCAGGAACTCAACGGTTCCGGCGTTGGAATAGCCCACGCTCATCGCCAGATTGAGCGCCGATTCGCACAGCCGCTGACGCTGCGCAGTGTCGAAATAGGGCGCCGGCGCGCGCTCCACGACCTTCTGATGGCGGCGCTGCACGGTGCAGTCCCGTTCGAACAGATGCACGACCTGACCGTGCGTGTCACCCAGGATCTGTACTTCGACATGGCGGGCGTTGACGATCAGCTTCTCGGCGTAGACTTCGTCATTGCCGAATGCGGCCCTGGCTTCGCTGCGGGCCGAGCGCAGCTGCTGCTCCAGCTCGGCGGCCTCCTGAATGACCCGCATGCCCCGACCGCCCCCGCCCCAGCTGGCCTTGAGCATGACCGGGTAGCCGATCGCTTCCAGCGCCTTGTGGCAGGCGTCCAGGTCCTCCGGCAGCACGCCGCTGGCCGGCAGCACCGGCACGCCGGCCGCCTCGGCAGCCTGGCGGGCGGATACCTTGTCGCCGAGCTGACGCAGCACCCTGGGGCTGGGGCCGATAAAGCGAATGCCGGCGGCTTCGCAGGCCTCGGCAAAGTCGGGGTTTTCCGACAGGAAACCATAGCCGGGATGGATCGCATCGACGCCGGCGTCGCGGGCGATGCGCAGGATGCCCTCGATATCGAGGTAGGCCGCGATGGGCTTCTGTCCCTGGCCGACCTTGTAGCTTTCGTCAGCCTTGAACCGGTGCAGGGAGAAGCGGTCCTCGTGGGCGTAGATCGCCACCGTACGCAGGCCCATCTCCGCGGCGGCACGCATGACGCGGATGGCGATTTCGCCACGGTTGGCCACCAGCAGGCTTTCGATCGGTTTGTGCTTGCTCATCGCTCTGGGACTCTTCGAGATGCTGACATGTCGAAGGCGCAGAGTAGCAGATGGCCGGCCGGCTCAGTCTCCCTCAAATGAGGGCTGCGACTTGCCCGGAGAAGCGCCGCCGAATCAGTGGCCGGGGTGCTTGTTCTCCATCAGCCTGTGCGCGAGCATCGCCAGCATCGGTCTCGGGGTCAGCCGGGTGGAAAAGGCCATCAGCGCATTGACGAAGCCGGTGACGATCTCGGGTTTGCGGGCGAGCATCGCCCTGACCGCCATGCTGACGACGGTGGGTGACTCCATCATCGTGAGATTCTGGTACCAGGTCTTCTTCTGTCCAGATACCAGCAGGAACTCGGTGGCGGTGATCCCGGGACAGACCGTGGTGCAGGACACGCCCGTGCCGCGCAGCTCGTAATGCAGGGCATGCCCCAGACTGAGCACATAGGCCTTGGCCGCTGAATAGGCCGCATAGCCTGGCGCGGGCTGGAAGGAGCCGGTGGAGCCGATCAGCATGATGTAGCCCTCACCCCATTCCACCATGGAATTGATGAACAGGCGGGTGAGATGGCTGAGCGCGACGATGTCCAACTGCAGCATCTGATCCGTTCTATCCCAGTCGACCTCGCGAAAATCGCCGAACAGACCGAAACCGGCGTTATTGATCAGGATGTCGATCCGCACGCCGGCCAGTTCGATGTCGCGGTGCAATTGTTCGCGGTTTTCCGCCACCGCGAGATCCAGGGCAAAGATCATCACCTCCACCTCGTGCACCTCGGTGAGATCGGCCTGCAACTGACGCAACAGGTCCTCACGCCGGGCGACCAGAATCAGATTCGCGCCGCGGCTGGCCAGTTCGCGGGCGAAATCCGCGCCCAGTCCACTGGAGGCGCCAGTCACCAGCGCCGTCTTGCCGTCCAGGCGCTGCTTTCGCCAGGGCCACTGCATGCTTCCCTCCGCTTTTTGTTATGGGAACGCCGGCTTATTTGGGATCGGGTTTGTCCGCTGGCCGGGACTCCTCTTTCTTGTAATCGCCGATGATGCCCTTGGCGGGGCAGATCTTGAAGATGGGGCATTTCTGGCAGCCGGCGGCCAGTGCAACGGGGCACAGCGTCATGAGGGAACTCCTGCTGACCGGTGGGGCGCCAGTGTAGCGCGTCCGGGTTTGCGGGACACCCATCGCGCCAGGCCCAGCAGAAGCGCCAGCCACAGTCCGCCGCCAGCACCTCCGCCTCCCCGCGGCGTGGAGGCGCCGGCCTGTTCGAGAAATTCGCGATAGATCGTCACGATGTCCGGGTCCAGCCGCAGGTCATTGTGATAGGTGCCGGGAAACTGGAGGTTCTGCGCGCCGGCCAGCTGAGGGCTCTGCGCGTAACTGCCGGCGAAGGCCGGGTCGGCGCCGCCGCTGCCATCATAAATGGTCATCCAGCGTGCCGGAGGATACGTTTCGTCCATGCCATCGGGGCCGTTGAGTTCGTCCAGCCAGGCGGTGCCGGCGGCGATCTCGTCGCAACCGTTGAGCTGGCCTTCGGTGCCTGGCGGGCAGAAGCTGGTGCCATGGTTGGCGCCGGCGATGGCAACGAATGCGACCAGATCCTGACGCAACTGGGGGTGCAGTTTGAGCACGCGTCGGGCGAGGGTCACGCCGAGGGAGTGGCCCACGATCGAGAACTGCGATGAGCCGGTATAGTCGCGCACGGCCAGCAGGAAGTCGTGCAGATCCGGCACGTTGGCGTCGTTGCTGGTCACACGGGAATTGCCGTCATTGCCGAGTTCGGCGTGTTCGGCTTCGCAGTCCGGGTTGGGGGTGAACAGGGCCGATCCGTTGTTATTGCCCAGGCCGTTGTAGGACAGGGCCCACAGGGCCTGGTCGCTCCAGCCGGCGGCGCGAAAGGCATCGCGCACCGGATACCAGTCGCAGGCATCGACCTGATTGCCATGCACGAAGATGACCGGCACCTGCCCGGGGGGTTCGCCCGGTGCGGTGCCCCCGAAACCGCCCAGCGGAAATCCCCACTCGTGATCGATCAGCTCCGCAAAGCCGGGTCCGAACGCCACCCGGGCCGGGCCCTGGGGCGGGTTGTTGCCGTCGGCAGCCTGGCCGGTGGCGAGGCCGGGCAGCAGCGCCAGCAGCGCACCGAGCAGATGGGTCGTTCTCAACATGGCTGGATCTCGGCGGAGGCGCTGCGGCGGCGATTCATCAGCCACAGCAGCGCCAGAGCGGGAATGACCACCAGCAGCATGGCCAACGCCAGGGTCACCCCGGGGTTGGCAAAGGTGAGGCTGGCATCGGGAAACCAGTCCCGCCCCCACAGGTAAAGGCTGAAATGCAGGCCCATCGCCGCGAGCGATGCGGTCCAGACCAGGGAGAGCGGCACATGCCGGAACCAGATCCCCGCAAGCAGCGGCGGCACGGCGCCGAGCACCAGTCCATAGACCCCGACCTGGCCGAAAATGCCAAGCAGCTTCGGCGGCTGCTGCAGCACGAAATAGGCGGCTACGGCAATCACCACCAGCACGACATGGCTGGCGCGATAGGCCCAGGCCAGCTGCGCCGCTTCCTCGCGCGGCCCGCCGATGCGGCGCACCAGATTGAGGAGCAGATCGTTCGCGGTGATGGTCGACAGGCCGACCAGCAGGCCATCCAGGGTGGACATCGCCGCCGCCAGCAGGACCACGCTGATCAGGGTGAACATCCAGTCGGGAAAGGCCTGCTTCAGGTACATGGTCATCACAAGATCCTGCCGAAAGGCACCGCTGGCCGCGTCGACAAGCTGTTCGGGGGGAACGGCGAGGCGGGCGTAGAAGCCGACCGTGCCAAGCAGGAAAAACAGGCCCAGCGCGCCGGCCAGAATCAGCAGATAGCGGCGCACGTCGCGGTCGCTTTCCACATACAGCGCCTTGGTCAGGATATGCGGCTGGCAGACCACGGCCGCACCGACGAGGAACCCCGCGCAGTAGATGGAGAAGACGTCATTGAACAGCCGGCCATCGGTTTTGACCGGGGCCAGCAGCAGCGGATCCTGCGCCTCCAGCGCGGCCACGAATCCACCCCAGTCGCCAAGTACGAGCGGCAGGCCGGAAATCAGCACGATGACTGTCACCAGCAGCATCAGGCTGCCCTGCAGCAGGTTGGTGAAGACATGGGCGTAGGTGCCGCCGACAAAGACGTATCCGGTCACGAAAATCAGGGTGATCAGCAGGGCCGTGTTGTTGCTGACCCCCAGCAACTGCTGCATCACGATGGAAATGCCACCGACCAGCAGCACGACGAAGGCGAAGGCCAGCAGGTTGGCGACCGCGAAGAACAGGGCATAGCCGGGCGAGCCATAACGGCGGCCGATCCAGTCCGGAATGGTCAGCGCGCCGCTGGCCTGGCCGATGCGGCGGAACTGGAAGGACAGCAGGCTGATCATGCACATGAAGCCGAGGAAACTGGCCGGCACCATGTGAATCCAGGCCGACAGGCCGTCGACATAGACAAAGCCCGGATTGATGATGAAGGTGGCCGCCGATGCGGTGCTGGCGGCCAGGGTGATGCCCACGACCCAGGGTTTCATGTGACCGCTGCCGATCGCGAAGCTGGCAAAGCCGCGGGTGCGCCGGTGGCCCAGCCAGCTGAGCCAGGCGGTGGCGGCCATGTAGACGAGAAACAGGCTCCATGCAAGGGTCATGGCTACTTTCCGATCAGGCGCTCGCGGCGCCAGTCCCGTTGCCGGCGGGCCCTATCCGCCTGCTCAATGAAAACACGGTAGCTTGCGACGATATCGGGACGGACCCGCAGGTCATTGTGAGAGGTGCCGGCAAACCGGCGATTGTCTGCCCCGGCCAGCGCAGGGCTGTCCGCCAGATCGCCGATGTAGGCGATGTCGGCCTTGCCGCTGCCATCGAAGATGGTCATCCAGCGGGCCGGCGCCCAGGTTTCATCCGTTCCTCCGGGGCCATTGAGCCGGTCCAGCCAGGGCGAACCGCCGGCAGCCAGTTCGGCGCAGACGGGCAGGACCTGCTGCAGCTTCTCGGGACACAGGCTGGTGCCATCATTGCCGCCGGCAATGCCGACGAAAGCGACCAGGTCATCCCGCAGGGCCGGGTCGGTCTGCAGCGTGCGGCGTGCAAGGGTCACGCCCAGGGAATGAGCGACCAGCGAAAACCGGGCGCTGCCGGTGTATAGCCGGACGGCCTGGATGAAGGCTTGCAGATCGGCAATGTTTGCCTCGTTGCTGGTGATGTGTCGGGTACCGTCGCCGCCGGCGGCCGCGCGTTCCTCAGCGCAGCGCGGATCGGGGCGGGCGGGGGCATCCCCCAGACCGGACCCAATGCCGTTGTAACTCAGTGCCCACAGGGCCTGGTCGTTCCAGCCGGCCGCACGAAAATCATCGCGCACCAGCTTCCAGTTGCAGGCATCGCCGGTATTGCCGTGCACGAAAATCACCGGCGCGTGGCTCGGCGCACTGCCGGTGGCGCCGCCAAAGCCGCCCAGGCGGAAACCGTGCTCGCTGTCGGCGATGGCAGGGAAGTCCGGTGGAAACTCGGCTGGCGCCGGGAGCGGCGCGGCCTGCAGCGGGGTGCTGACAAGCAGTGTGAGGGTGAGCAGTGCGCCGGCGGGTCGCCAGTGTGTCGTCCGCCGGCGGGACAGCGGTGCCGATGATGTCCTGATGCGGCGCTGCATCATGCTTCCCCCAGCAGTTCGCGGATTTCCCCCGCCAGAGCCTGGCCGCCCCTTTCGGACAGCACGATGCTCAGGTGATTGACGTCCGCCACCCGGCCGCGGCTGAAGCTGTTCATCTGTGATGCCCAGCGATCAATGACGTCTTCCGGGTACAGCGGGGGGCCGTTCATGACGCCGCGCTCTGCCGTGAGCAGGCGCACCGGCATGGGCAGGGCGCGCAGGGCGTCGGGGATGGTCGGCCCCAACAGCTGCGTCTGCACATCGCCGTAGATCGCCTCCTTGCGCCCGCTGGGTCGCAGATCCGGCGCTGCGCCAATCAGATCGTAATCCAGATAGTCCTCGAGATCGGAACTCCAGGCCTCGGCGAAGGCCGGCTGTTCGCGCCAGAAGTCCCGGTAGGCCCGAACCGATTCGAAGCGCATGTCCAGACGCTGCACCGAGGGCCCGACGATGGATTCGACCAGCGCCTCGACCGTCATGCCGGCGGGCAGCTCGTCGACGACCGGCAGGCCACCGTCGACCATCAGGATCTGGCCGATCCGTTCCGGTGCCATGGCGCCGGTCACGGCGGCGACAAAGCCGCCCATCGAGTGGCCCAGCATCAGATCCACGGCCGGCAGGTGCAGGGCATCCATGAGGGCGAGCATGTCCCGCGCGTGCTCCTCCATGCCCCAGGGGCCCTGAATGTCCCGGCTACGGCCGCGGCCGCGATGATCCGGGGCGATCAGCCGGAATCCGGGTCCCAGCGCCCGGGCCAGGCAGACGAAGCTGACATGGTTGGCCGTCAGGCCGTGGGAGGCCAGGACCAGTGGGCCGCTGTCGCCCCAGATGGCGTAGTGCAGGCGGCCACCGTTGACCTCCAGCGAGGCATGCTGGACTTCAGGCATGACAATTGGCACCGAACAAACGTTAGGGCTTGACTTTAAACACATGCTCTGATTAATTTCAAGCACCCTAACGACTGTTCGGCTCCATGGCTGCAAACATTCCCACCCGACGGCTCAGGGCCCGCGAGGTCCAGTTGCTGCCGCAGATGCGCCCGGCGGGGACCCGCGGTGCGGTGCTGGAAGCGAGCCTGCGCTTGTTCGCGGAGCGGGGTTACGCCGGTACGTCGCTGCGGGACATTGCCGGCGCCTGCCAGATCAAGGCCGCCACGGTGTATTCGCACTACCCGTCCAAGGAGCACATCCTCGCGGAGCTGTGCCGGCTGGGTCATGCCGAACACACGCGCCTGGTTCGCGCTGCCCTGCTGGAAGCGGGCAGCGAACCGTCCAGTCAGGTGGTCGCATTCGTGCACGGCCATGTGGCCATGCACACGCGTTTCGCCATGCTGGCAGTGGTGGCCAATGCGGAGCTGCACATGCTCTCTGAGGAGCTGGGAGCGCAAACCTTCCAGCTGCGCGAGCAGACCATCACGACACTGACCGAAATCGTCCAGCGCGGACGCGAGCGCGGCGACTTCGATGTGGCGGATACCTGGCTGGCGACGGCCGCCATCGGTGGCATGGGGCTGCGGGTTGCCTACTGGTTCGATCCGGAAGGCGAGATCGACCCGCAGGCCGTCGCCGATCAATACGCGGAATTTGCCCTGCGGCTGCTCAAGGCGCCGCCGACAAAGACAACAATGATGCTTGGAGACCTCAATGCCGACTTTCGCAAGACGGACGCTTGAATGCTGGCTCGGTATCAGCTTGCTGATGCCGGGCGCGGGCGCCCTGGCCCAGGAGGATGGCCTGGCGCAATTCTTCGCGGAACAGAACGAAACCGGGGAGCAGCAGGCGCAGTCCGGACCTCGGCCCACGCCAGCGCCAGCTCCCGCGGTGGTCGAACTGGACGAACAGGCCCCGCCACCGGTGGCGGCGCCGTCGACGCGCCGGCGCATCGAGGAGATCGTGGTCACCGCGCAGAAACGTGAGCAGGCGATCCAGGATGTGCCCATCTCGATGACCGCGCTGACCGAGGAGTTCCTCGTCGAGCAGGGCGTGACCGACATCGGCGAGGCCCTGCAGCTGGTGCCCAACGCCTCCGTCGATGCGGCCGGCTTCTTCGCCGCGCCGCGGGTGCGGGGCTTCACCTTCAACAACAACAACAAGAGCTTCGAGCCTCCGGTCGGCATGGCCCTGGACGGGATTCCGCACACCCGCGTGCCGTACTTCCTGGCCGCCCTGTTCGACGTGCAGCGCATGGAAGTGCTGCGCGGGCCGCAGGGCACCAGTTTTGGCAAGAACACCACGGCCGGACTGATTCACGTGATCTCCAACGGGCCGACCGACAGCCCCGAGGGTTATCTGTCAGTGGAACTGGGTGAGCTCAAGCGTCGCCACATCGAGGTGGCCTATGGCGGGCCCATGTCGGACGAGATGAACTTCCGTGTCGCCGGGGTGTTCGACGCCCGTGACGGCTATATCCGCAACACCACGGCCCAGGTCCTGGATACCGCGCCGGACCGGCTCAAGGATCGCGAGCGCAGCGGCCTGCGCGCCACCATCGAGTTTCCGGACCTGGCCGGCTCGCGCCTGCAGTTCGCTTACGAGTCCTTCGAGCTGTTCGATGGCGGGGCCGCACTGGAGAACATCAGCGCCGGCCCGAACTTCCAGGCCGCGATCCGTCGTTACGATCCCAATGCGGACTTCACCCCGGGCAACTGGGTGCAGTCGCAGGACCTGGAGGATTTCCGGGACATCTCGATCCGCCGCCTGCGTGGCCTGTGGGAGCATGATCTCGGCGGCTGGGGGCTGACCGCCATTGGCGCCCACGCGGTGATGGAGCAGGAACTGGCGCTGGATACCGATTTCACCCCCGCCGAGGCAATCAACGGCTTCGGCAGCGACCGCTCGCCGATGAGCTATCTGGAACTGCGCGCGGTGGCGCCGAGCCTGGACGGCCTGTTTGGCCTGGGCAGCTGGGGTCGCACGGAGTCCCTGTTCGGGCTGACGGCCAGCCGGCGTGAAATCCTGGATTCGCACTTCCGCTTCGGCATCAACAACGGTCCCTTCTACGATCTGGTGCAGGCGGCCAGCCAGGATGCGGGCAGCGGCGAGCAGGACCTGCTGGTCGGTGGCCTGGTCGGCGCGGTCCCGGTCAATCCGACCGAAACCGATGCCAGCTACGACGAGTTCGACCAGATCTTCGAGCAGCATGCCGACGCGGTGGCCCTGTATGGCCACGTGCAGTGGTATTTCTCCGAGCGCTGGGGCCTGGAGATGGGGGGGCGCTATACCGCCGAGATGAAGGAGGCCGAGTGGCATTCCACCTTCACCACGCCGCCGCCGAACCCCACCCTGGAAGCCATCGGCTCGGAGGAGTTCGACGCCTTCCGCGAGCGCCGCGAGCGGGCCTTCCAGCCCAAGTTCTCGCTGAACTGGCATCCCGTTGAGGCTTTGTCCGTCTACCTGCACTG
>JBFKIN010000066.1:0-10419 GCA_041632255.1 Oceanococcus sp.
ACGATGTTGTACATGGGGCGGCGCTGGCGATTGCCTATTCCGATCATCTGACCCACCGCAAAGGGCGCCATCAGCAAAGCCGAATAGTTCGCCAGTTCGGTCTTGCTCATGCGCCCGAGCAGGGTCTTGCCATCGCGCATGGACGCCTGGATCAGCGCGAAGCGCTCGGCGGGGTCGCTGCTGTGGGTGGCCAGACTGGCAAGCAGGGAACTGATCGCGTTGCCGCCATCCTCGTCGCCCTCCGGTCGGATGCTGACCGGCACCTGGGCGATCAGCGGCTCGCGTGGCAGCTCGCCCAGCTCGCTCAGATAACTGCGCAGCGCTCCGGAACAGATAGCCATGACCACATCATTCAGGGTGCCCCCACTGGCCTTGGCCACCGCCTTGATGTCATCCAGATCGAACTGCTGCGTGCTGACGCGGCGCTGCTGGCCGATCGGACCATTGAGCACGCATTCCGGAGCGCTATAGGGGGCGACCAGCCCAGGCAGATCCTTGTTGGCACCGGCCCGGAACAACTTGGCCAGCGAACCGGTCACCTTCGGCAGGCTGCCCAGTTGCAGACCAAACTCCTTGAGAAACAGCTTGAGCGGGGACTCGAGCTCGGCCTCGCGCGCGCGGCGCGGCTCAGGCGGCAAGGCCCAGAAAGGCGTGACCTCGCCCTTGTCCGGCTTGGTGCTCATGGTCCTCTGCAGCATGCGCGCGCCGGCCACACCATCGATCAGCGCATGATGCATCTTCACGTAGAGGGCGAAACTGCCATCGGCAAACCCCTCGATCACATGGCACTCCCACAGGGGACGGCTGCGATCCAGCGGAATGCTGTGCAAGCGGGAAATCAGAACAGCCAGCTCGCGCTCCCCCCCAGGCTGGGGCAGCGCGGAATGCCGCACGTGGTAATCGATATCGATATCCGGCTCGATGGTCCAGGCGGGCGAGAGACCGGACAGGGCTTTCTTGGCCAGTCTGTAATTGAAAGGCGGCTGACTCACCGGGTGCTGGCGCATCTGTTCCACCAGGTTGAGGATTTCGCCCTGACCCTTTCCCCGGGGCAACTTCAATCGCACCAGGTTGGCGATGTGCATGGGCGATTCCGGCCGCTCGACCTGCAGGAAAAATGCATCGGTCGCATTGAGTTTCTTGTACAAGCTGGCTCCCCTCTTTCTGATTCTCTATGCGCCGCCCGAACAACTGACGACTTGTGGCATCCCGCGGTCGAGCAGTGTAACGGGCGGCTCAGTGCTGCTGCCACACACAAAGACCCTGAGCATTCAGCTTCAGGTCCATGGCAATGGCGTCGCCAAACCGAGCTGCGTCGAGCCTCCCGCCCTGCGCCTCATAGTCTGCATACAAGCTCGCCGCCAGACGCTCGGCAAGAACGGCCTCACCTTGAGGGGCCCACTGCTGGCCGAGTCGCGCATGCGCACTGATGCGGCTGGCAAGTTCTTTGGCGAGGATCTCCACCCCTTCTGCCATCCCGTAATGAGTGAGATACATCCGTCGCGGCTGAAAGCACATCAGGCGCCGCAGGGTCGCCAACCAGGCCTCCGGGTCGAACTGCACAGGGGTGGTCGTCGGCACGATGAATGACCGCCCACCGGCTGAAAGCCCCGGGTAGGCCAGACCGAACGTATCGCCAGCGAAGAAACCCTGGCTGCGCGCATCCCACACGACCAGGTGATGCCGGGCGTGTCCCGGCGCATCGAGCAGAAGCAGCTCGCGCCCGGCCAGATCGAGGCGCAGGCCGTCCGGGGCTGGCGCACTGCGCGCCGGATCGACCGGGAGAATTTCCCCGTTGGACCGGGCGAAGCTCTCCTCGCCGTATACCGCTCGCGCACTGTCCAGCAGTCTTTGCGGGTCCCGCAGATGGTGCAGACCGCGCGGGTGGGCATAGACCTGCGCCCGGGGCAGCGCACGCAACAAACCGCCGGCGCCCCCGGCATGATCCAGATGGACATGGGTTGGCAGGATCAGACGCACCGCGTTGCGCGATACCTGTAATCCGTCCAGGGCGGCCAGGATGGGCTCGACGGACAGCCCGGTGCCGCAATCCACCAGGGCGTAATCTTGCCCGCCTCGCAGGAGATAACAGGCTGCCGTGCCCTCCCCGAGGTAGGCGGTGTCGATACACCAGATGTCATGAGCCAGCGGTTGCGCCGTCACATTGACCCTCCTTTCACTGTTGTTCAAAGGCCAGCGGTTTCCGCCAGTCTTCCAACACTGTAATCTTGGTTTGCGCGCCCCGGGGGATATGGGTGCGGCGCCAGAACCTCATTCATCGACCGACCACGTGGGCGCACGTCGTCGCATACAGGCGTTTTCCATGCAAAGCTTCGCAAAGCCAGCACTCGCGGGACTGTTCCTTCTGATTGTCGCCCTGAGCGTGCAGCATTTTTTCGACGGCATGCCGCAGTTGCACCTGCTGATGGCCGCTGCCGTGATCGGCGGCTACATGGCGCTGAACATCGGTGCCAACGACGTCGCCAATAATGTGGGCCCTGCCGTAGGCTCATTTGCCCTGAGTCTCGGCGCGGCCATCGCGATCGCCGCGATTTTCGAGGCCGGTGGGGCCATCATTGCTGGCGGCGACGTGGTCAAAACCGTCAAGAAAGGCATCATCGATGCCGAAGCCATCGACAGCGATCAGGTCTACATCTGGGTCATGATGGCTGCGCTGCTGGGTGGAGCGATCTGGCTGAACGTAGCCACGGCCCTCGGCGCGCCGGTATCGACCACCCACTCGATCGTAGGCGGCGTCATGGGCGCCGGCATCGCGGCCCAGGGCTGGGGCGCGGTGAACTGGGAGAGCATGGGCGCCATTGCGTCAAGCTGGGTGATCTCGCCTGTGGTGGGCGGCTTGATCGCCGCCGGCCTGCTCTGGATTCTGCAACACCGGGTGTTTTTCCAGTCGGACATCCTGACGTCTGCTGCCCGCGTGGTGCCGGCCATGATTTCCCTGATGGCTTTCGCCTTTGCCACCTACCTTGCGCTGAAGGGCCTCAAGCATCTGGTCAAACTCAGCTTCGTACAGGCCTGCCTCATCGGCGCCGCGGCGGCGGTCATCACCTTTCTTCTGGTCCGACCGCGCATTCAGGGCAAGCTCAAGGATCTCGCCGCCAACCGGGCCGACGTCAACCTGCTGTTCACCATGCCACTGATTTTCGCGGCAGCCTTGCTCAGCTTCGCCCATGGCGCCAACGACGTGGCCAATGCGATCGGCCCGCTGGCCGGCATCTACGACGCCATGGTGCACAAGGCCGCGGCAGGCAAGGTCGCCATTCCGCTTTGGATCATGCTGATAGGCGCCATTGGCATCTCCATCGGCCTGGCCCTGTTCGGGCCGAGACTGATCCGCACGGTGGGCTCCGAAATCACCGAGCTGGACCGCGCCCGCGCCTTCTGCATCGCCCTGTCAGCGGCAATCACCGTCATCATCGCCAGCCAGCTCGGCCTGCCCGTCAGCTCCACCCACGTGGCGCTTGGCGCGGTCTTCGGGGTCGGTTTCCTGCGCGAATATCTGGATAACCGGCTCAGCCTCGCCATCGAGGAGGTCCTGCGCGCTCACGGCAGCCAGGGCCATTTTGAACTGGAGCATCGTCTGCATCAGTTCTATGACGCCTCGGCGGATGAGAAGAAGTATGTCCTGGCCGAACTCAAAACCATGGGCAAGACGGGTGAACTCACCCGCGATGAAGCCAAACGCCTGCGCAAGCTGTTCCGCCGCAAGCTGGTCAAGCGCCAGATCTTCCTGAAAATCGTCGCAGCCTGGCTGATCACGGTGCCGATTTCCGCCGGCCTGGGTGCCATGTTCTTCTACATGTGGCGGGGCATGCTGCTGCCCTAAACTCCCCGGGTGGGCCAACAGAGCGATCAAGCCGAGGTGCGCAAGATCGTCCATGTGGATATGGACGCCTTCTATGCCTCCGTCGAACAGCGTGATGACCCCTCCCTGCGCGGTCAGCCGGTGGTGGTGGCCTGGAAGGGGCCGCGCTCGGTGGTTTGCGCCGCATCCTACGAGGCCCGCCGTTACGGCGTGCACAGCGCCATGCCCGCATTGCGCGCCCAGCGGCTCTGTCCTCGCGCCGTTTTCGTGCCACCGGATTTTGGCCGTTATCGGGAAGTCTCGCGCGCCGTTCGATCGATCTTCGCGCGGCATACCGACCTGATCGAGCCGCTGTCCCTGGACGAAGCCTATCTGGATGTGACGCGGAACAAGCGGAACCTCTCCAGCGCCACGGCAGTCGCTGAAGCCATCCGCAGAAGCATCCGGGAAGAACTTCAGCTCACCGCGTCCGCCGGCGTGGCACCGAACAAGTTCCTGGCCAAGATCGCCTCGGACTGGCGCAAACCGGATGGGCTGTTCGTGATCAAGCCGCACCAGGTCGAGGATTTCCTGACCCCCTTGCCGGTGCGCAAGATTCCCGGGGTAGGCAAGGTCATGCAAATGCGCCTGGAGGAGATCGGGGTGGAGACGGTGGGCCAGTTGCGGGAGCATGACATGACGGCCCTTCAGGCAGCCTTCGGCAGCATGGGACGCGTGCTGTACCGGCGGGCGCGCGGGATTGACGAAAGGCCGGTCCAGCCGCACCGGCCGGTTCAGTCCATTTCGGCCGAAGACACCCTGGGCACAGATCAGCCGCTGGAACATCTCGCTCCCCTGATCGAGCGCCTGGCCGACAAGGTCTGGCAGGCCCGGGCCAAGACCTGTAGAGAACCCCGCACCGTCGTGCTCAAGCTCAAGACCTCGGATTTTCGGATCCTCACCCGAAGTCGGACGCCGGCTCAGCCGCCGCGCAGCGCCGGGGAGCTGCGCAGTCTGGCGCTGGAGCTGATGCACCGGGTGGATCAGCCGCCCGTGACCCTCTACCGTCTGGCCGGCGTCGGCCTGGGCAACTTCCGCGACATCGAATCCACGGCGGAACAGGTCGAGCTGTTTGACGCTGGCGAGGAGCCGCTGCAGTCATCCGACGACGCTTGCTGATGGCGGCTGCCTGGGGCAAGATTCTGTTGTACTATGCAGTAGTGAATAGCGCCAGGAGGCGGATACCGTGCAAAGCCAGGCCGAACTCATCGCCAGCCTGCCCCGGCACCTGCAGCCATTTGCCAGGGTGCAGGACTACACGCAATACACCCCCCGCGATCACGCGGTGTGGCGCTACACCATGCGCCAGCTGGCTGCCCGTCTGAAGGACACTGCCCATCCGGTCTATCTTGAGGGGCTGAAGAAAACTGGCATCAGCCTGGAACACATTCCGTCCATGGACGAGATGAATGCGGCCCTGGCCCAACTGGACTGGCGCGCGGTGGTCGTCGATGGATTCATACCGCCGGCCATATTCATGGAATTCCAGGCCTTGCGGGTGCTGGTCATCGCGCTGGACATGCGCAGCATCGATCACATCCTGTACACGCCCGCACCGGACATCGTCCACGAATCCGCCGGCCATGCCCCCTTCATCGTGGATATCGACTATTCCGAGTTCCTGCAGCGTTTTGGCGAGATCGGCATGAAGGCCATCGCCAACCGCGAGGACATGGCGGTTTACGACGCCATCCGGCACCTGTCCATCGTCAAGGAACGGGTGGACAGCACGGCGGCCGACGTCGCTGCCGCAGAGCACGAACTGGACCAGGCCCTCGCCGCCAACACCCGCGATTCCGAGGCCAGTCGCCTGTCCCGGCTGCACTGGTGGACGGTGGAATATGGCCTGGTCGGCGAACCGGATGACTACCGCATTTTTGGCGCCGGCCTCCTGTCGTCGCTGGGCGAGAGCGTCAACTGCCTGGACGATGCCAAGGTCATCAAGCAGCCCCTGACCGTGGATGTGGTGGACTGTCCCTACGACATCACCCGGGAGCAGCCCCAGCTGTTTGTGACCCGTAGCTGCCGACACATGAGCCAGGTCCTCGAGGAATTCGCGCAGTCCATGTGCTTCATGCGCGGCGGAGCGGAATCCGTCCAGATCGCGATCGACAGCGGCACGGTGTGCACCGCCCAGTACAGCAGCGGCGTCCAGGTCAGCGGCCGGTTCAGCCGCCTGCTCCGCGACGCCGTGGGGAATGTCACGTACATCGGCACCCAGGGGCCGACTCAGCTGGCCTACCGCGACACGCAACTCCAGGGCCACGGCACCGAATACCATGCCGAAGGCTTCGGCTCGCCGGTCGGCATGCTCAAGGAAATGCCGCACTGCCTGTCCCGCTACACCGTGGACGAACTCAAGGAGCATGGCATCGCGCTGGACCGGGAATGCCGCCTGGAGTTTCTTTCCGGTATCACGGTGAGCGGCCGACTCACCCACATCCTGCGCCACGAGCACAAGAATCTGCTGTTCAGCTTCACCCAGTGCACGGTGACGGACCGGCACGGGGAGCGCCTGTTCGAGCCGGACTGGGGGCCCTACGACATGGCCGTCGGAGCGCGGATCGACTCCGTTTTCGGCGGCGTTGCCGATCGCGAGCGTTACCAGCTCTACAAGGACATGACCCCCGAGCCGACGCAGCACCCGGTGATTGACGAAGCAACACGGCAATTGATGGATCTGTATGCGCAGGTTCGGGCCCAGCGCGAATCCGGCCAACCCGACGGCAAGGAACTGAAAGCCGTCCGCGAGCGCTTGTCCGCGTATCCGCAGGAATGGCTGATCCGCCTCGAGCTGGCGGAGCTGTTGCCTGAATCCCGGGCTTCAATGACCGGGGAATTGCAACAGATCGGGCGCTCCCGGCCCGAGACGGCACGCCTGATTGACTACGGTCTCAGAGCCCTTCAGCCCGCCTGATCGCGCGGGGCGAACAGCCACGCCGGGAGGCGGCGACCGTTACCGCCCTCAGCACTGGAAACCAGCCTGGTCGAGCTGCGAGCTGGTCGAACGCCCATAAACTGGTATGATGAGTTGACCATTATTGCACCCAAGCCATGTACCAGATCCTCAGCAAGCAACCCCTGGCCGATGCCGTATACGCACAATTGCGCGAACGCATACTCGGCGGGGAACTCGTGCCGGGAGACAGCCTTCCCTCCGAGCGCCTGCTTTGCGACATGCTCGGCGTGAATCGCGGCGCGGTGCGGGAGGGCATCAAGCGCCTTCAGGAATCGGGGCTCGTCAGGGTCCGTCACGGCGGCCCCACACAGGTGCTCGATTACGAAGAGGAAGGCGGCCTGGAACTGTTACCCAGCCTGCTGATCAGCGAGGACGGACATATGCGAGTCAGGGTGGCCCGCGGCATTCTGAGCCTGCGGGAAAGTCTGGCGCCGGCGGTGGCCCGACAGGCGGCCCAGCACAGCCCGGCCGAAACCGTGCATCGTCTGCGCCAGCTCGTGGCGGCCATGCGCAGGACCGAAGACATCGGCGAACTGCAACAACATGCCTTCGACTACTGGGGCGCGCTGGTCAAAGGCAGCAGCAATATTGCTTTCCGCCTGTCCTACAACACACTGGGCCGCACCTACGAAAAGATCTGGGCGCTGCTCAGCCAGGTCATGGCGGAAGAATTCCGCGATCGCGACCGTCTGGCCAGCCTGGCCGAAGCCGTGGCCGGCGGCGATGCGGTCGCGGCCGAACAGCTGGCCCGCGAGCATGTGAGCATCGGTACCCTTGCCCTGAATCAAGTGCTGGACGCCTACGCCGAGCATGCCAAGTTCGATTTGAGCCGGTTACCGACGGAATGAGCGATCTGACCGCCGGCGGGCAGGCGCGCAGCGACAGTCCCGACAATGCTGCCCGCGCAATCATCACCTTTTTCAGCCATGCCAGCCCCCTGCTGCTGCTCACACTGACTCTCTCCAGCATGGCGTGGCGGGCCAGCCTCGGGCCTTTTCATCCCACGGAACTGATCGCGCCGGCCCTGATCGTGGCAGGCTGGCCGTTCCTGGAATGGAGCATCCATGTCTGGATGCTGCATTACCGGCCAGTCACCCTGTTTGGCCGGCGCATCGACTTCAGGCTGCCGCAGACGCACCGGGATCACCATGCCGCGCCCTGGGATCTGCAGCGCGTCTTCATCCCGCTGCACATCTTCGTCCTTGTGCCGCCGCTTCTGCTCCTGGGCGCCTGGCTGATCCTGCCCACCCCAGAGTTGGCAGCGAACACCCTGCTCTTCTACTTCGGGCTGGGACTGCATTATGAATGGGTGCACTACCTCGCCCACATCCGCTGGTGTCCGGACAATCGCTACTACCAGCGCCGTGTGCGCCACCACCGGCTGCACCATTTCAGAAACGAGAAGCTCTGGTGGGGGGTATCCATGGGTCTGGGCGACAGACTGCTGGGCACTGCACCGCCCAGTGACAGCGTCAACCGCTCCGGTTCGACCGGAAACCTGCTTGAACCCTGAGTCGGCTGGATGCTCTTCGTGATCAGGCGGCGGTATGCCGATCCATGAATCGCAGCATCCGCTTGAGATAATGTCCCTGGTGCAGGTGTATCACGTGATTTCCGGGAAACCAGTGCAGATGGCTGCCCGGCCAGTGCTTATGGAACAACCGCACAAAGCGGGGTGAAGTCAGGCGATCCCCTGCCCCGCCGATGACCAGCACCCGTTCGCCGTCCAGCTGTGGCGCATAACTCAGCGGACAGTGCACCGCCGATCCCCGGCGCAATTCGCTGACACCGATTCCGTAGGCCTTCATCATGGCCCTCAGTACGCCGCCCGTCGGCTGCCAGTCCAGGGCCATGTCGATCGGCGTGACAACCGGCGAGTTGGGAATGCAGAACGCCAGGCGCGGGTCGGCAGTGGCCAGCATGGCGGCGTGATAGCCACCGAGGCTGAGGCCAGTCACCCCCACCGAGGGCGCACCCTGCGCATACAGATAGTCCATCAGAACCCGCAGGTCACAGACACCCTGCAGCATGCACTCATTGATGTGCGCGAATCCGCCGGAAAAGAAGCCCATGTCGCTGAATCCGTGACGGCGCTCGGTCCGGTACCCATGAAACGGCAGGGTGAACTGCAGGATGTCGTAGCCGCGTCGATAAAACCACTTCAACGCGAACCAGAGGCTGTTCAGGCTGTACCAGCCCTCAATCACACCGTGGACGAAGATCAGCGTCTTGCGCGGACCGTCAGGATGGCGCCAGTGCTGGGCATGCGCCACGGCATTGCGCCGATGGGACAGGTAGCGCGCGCGAAGGGCCGGATTGAGCGGCTCAAACGGGCTGTTGAAGCTCAGATCCACCGCCGGAATACCGAGCGGGCGATAGTGACCGAAGCGGGGCCGGCTTTCCTGCACCCTGACCTGCGGCGGCGCGACGAAACTTTGCGTGACGTCGCCCGCTTCCGCAAAGGCATGGTAATAGCGCAGCTGGTCCAGCTCTTTTCGCATGTCGCTGCGCCGCATCAGATGCGGGGTCATGGACAGGGTCATGACCCCGCCCAGCGCCGTTCTCAGCAGCCGGTCCGCTGCGGCCGTACCGTGCACCAGAAGCGGATACACGGCATCGAGTTCGGTGCCGTCAGCCTGTCGGTGGAAGTCCTCGGGCAATTGTTCCCACCAGTAGGACCCGGTTCCCGCGCTTGCCGCAGCCAGCATATGCTCCCCTCATCGTGCGTTGCCCCGAGTATAGAGACGCGGGCCGGTAATCGGGCTTACGCGGGTTGCCAGTTGTAACTGTCGACGTCCAGACTGGCCAGCAGTCGCTTGTATTCCTGTGTGTAACCGGGCCAGTTGTTCGTCACCTTGCCGGCCGCATTGTGGTACCAGGAGTTGCAACCGGCGCTCCAGACGGATTCCCGCAACTGCCGCTGAATGTCCTCGTTGTAGGCCTGCATGATCTCCGGGCGAACGTCCAGGGCTCGCGCGCCGCTGTCTCGCAAGCGCTCGATGCACTGCATGATGTAGCCGACCTGGCATTCGATCATGAAGATGATGGAGTTGCTGCCCAGATTGGTATTGGGGCCGTAGAGCAGGAACAGATTCGGGAAGCCACTCACGGTCACGCCTTTATAGGCCTCCGCGCCATCGGACCAAGCCTCGTCCAGGCCACGCCCGCCGGCGCCGATGATGCGCATGGGGGCGAGAAACTCCGTCGCCTTGAATCCGGTACCGTAGATGATGGCGTCGTAATTGCGCTCCTTGCCCGCCTGGCAGCGGATACCCCCCTCCAGAATCTGGGCGACCGGATCCGTGATCACGTCCACGTTATCCTGGGCCAGCGCCTCAAAATAATTGTGCGAGAACAACACCCGCTTGCAACCGATGGGATAGTCCGGCGTGAGTTTGGCGCGCAGTACCGGGTCCTTGACGTGCCGACGCATGTAACCCAGGGTCAGGGCCTTGTAGACGCGGGCCAGCCAGCTGCCATCGTGGAAGGCCCCGCAGGACATCTCTCCCGCCCGGTACCAGGTCGCCCGGTTCAGGGCCTGATAGCCGGGCAGCTTCTCCATCATCCAGCGGTCCCGGTCGCTGTACTCTCGATCCGG
>JBFKIN010000067.1:0-10325 GCA_041632255.1 Oceanococcus sp.
ACATCTTCGACCCGCAGCGGCCGAAGTACACCCTGGACTACTACCTGAATCTGGCCCGCCAGCTTGAAGCGGCCGGCGCCCAGGTCCTTGGCATCAAGGACATGGCGGGCGTCTGCCGGCCACGCGCCGCCCATGCCCTGGTCAGCGCACTGAAGCAGGAAATCGACCTGCCGATCCATTTCCACACCCATGACACCAGCGGCATCGCCGCAGCCAGCGTACTGGCCGCGGTCGAGGCGGGCTGCGATGCCGTGGACGGGGCCCTGGACGCGATGTCCGGCCTCACCTCGCAGCCCAATCTGGGCAGTATCGTCGCCGCGCTGATGAACGGCGAGCGCGCCCCTGAGGTCGACCCCAGGGCCTTGCGGGTCCTGTCGGATTACTGGGAAGACGTGCGCCGCTCCTACGCGCCCTTCGAGAGCGATATCCGCTCCGGCACCGCCGACGTCTACCATCACGAGATGCCCGGCGGTCAGTACACCAACCTGCGCGAGCAGGCCCGGGCCATGGGTCTGGGACCGCGCTGGCCGGAAGTCTCTGACGCCTATGCCACCGCAAACCGCCTGTTCGGCGACATCGTCAAGGTCACGCCTTCATCGAAGGTGGTGGGCGATCTGGCCCTGTCCATGGTCGCCAATGGCTGGAACGAACAGGACATCCTCGACCCGGATCGCGACATCGACTTCCCCGCCTCGGTGATCTCCATGCTGCGCGGCGAACTCGGCACCCCGCCTGATGGCTGGCCGGCGGCCTTGCAGGCCAAGGCGCTCAAGGGCGACAAGGCCATCGACGGGCGCCCGGGCGCACAGCTGCCGGCGGTGGACCTGGACGCTGCCCGGGCGGAGGCGGAAGCCGCTTGCGAGATCGAACTCAATGACCGCGACCTGGCCTCCTACCTGATGTACCCCAAGGTGTTTCTGGACTTTGTCGAACACCGCAAGCGCTACGGTGACGTCAGCACGCTGCCGACCACGGCCTTTTTCTACGGCCTGCGCGAGCACGAAGAAATCACCGTCGATATCGATCGCGGCAAGACCCTGGTGATCCGCCTGCAGAGCGTCACCAAAAACCCGGACGACGGCTCCACGCGACTGTTCTATGAACTCAACGGCCAGAGCCGGGTGATCCGCATCGAGTCGGCCAATGCCGAAGCGGTCGCTGGCAAGGCCAAGGCCGACCCCAAGGCGCCCGGCCAGGTCGGCGCACCGATGGCCGGCATGGTGGTCAGGGTGGCGGTCAAGGCCGGCGATCCGGTCCGCAAGGGCGAAGCCCTGATCACCCTGGAAGCCATGAAGATGGAAACGGTGATCGCGGCGCCGTGTGAAGGCAAGGTGCAGGACATCGCCGTGGCGGCCGGCAGCAGCGTGGACAGCGGGGACCTGCTGGTCCTTATCGAACCATCGTAAGAAACCGGTTACCCTGAACCTGGCCTCGGAGAGCGGTGCGGACGATGCAAGACCAGTTCAATGCTGAAGCGGGCGCTGCACGGCTCAGCGTACTCGTTGTCGATGACGATCCTTTCTATCTGACGCTGATCAAGCGTCAGCTCGAGCAGCTCGGGGTCACGCAAACCCGCACGGCGGACGATGGTGCAAGCGCGCTGTACCAGCTGCAGCTCGATCCGAAACCGACTCTCGTTTTCTGCGACCTGCAGATGCCGACCATGAACGGACTGGACTTCATGCGCCAACTGCGCCTGGAAGGTTTTCCGGGCGAGATCGTGCTGATCAGCAGCGAAACGGAACGGACACTGGCCGCCGCCAGCCAGTTGATTCGAGCCTATGGATTGCGGCTGCTGGCCACTCTGGAAAAACCGGTGCGCGCCGCAACCCTTGCCTCGATCATGAACCGGGTCGGGCAGTCCAGGGCGGCTCCGATGGAAGATGCACTGCGGCGCCATTCCGACAGCGACATTGATGCCCTGCTGTCCTCGAGTCGCCTGGACGTTCTGTTTCAGCCCTGCCTGCAACTGTCGACGCTCGGGGTGTCTGGCCTGATCGCCAGAGCCAGCGACGCCCGGGATGACACGCTCTCCGCCCTGGACCCCGGCTCACTGGCCCACTTCGGCAACGCGCCCAAGAACGCGAAACGGCTGATTGAAACCATGCTGCCGCTGGCCCTGTCTGGCTGCGCGCCGATCCTGCGGGAGCAGCCGGAATGGTGGCTGGCCCTGGACCTGCCCATCTGCCTGCTGGACAACGAGGAACTGCTGGAACAGCTGGAAACGACGGCCCGATCCTGCGACTTTCCCCTGAGTCGGCTGAGGCTGCATCTGGTCGGCTCCGTCAGTGAATCCTGGTCGGATCGGGCGCTGTCCATTGCCGGCCAACTGGCCTTGCGCGGCGTGGCGCTCTGGGCCGGCGGTCAGGACGTCGGCTACGTCGCACTGGAACAGCTGCTGCAGTTGCCGCTCCAGGGTCTGAGTCTGGACCCCCGACTGATTCGCCGGGCCGCGGAAACGCGAACGGCGGAAACGATCCTGCTGCAGCTTGTCGCCCTTTCAAAGAGCCTGGAGCTGTCCATGCAGGCCACCGGCATCGGGTCCGACCCGCAGCTGCAGCTTTGCGCACTGGCTGGCTGTGAACTGGGCAGTGGCGAGCAGCTTGCGCCCGCACTGCCGGCTTCTGCCGTGGCCGCATGGGCGAACTGGTACCGCCCTAAAGCCTGAGCATTCCGACCGGGCGGCAATCGCAAACTCGCCGTCATCGCGCTTCATTCACCACCGAGTTGACGGGCATACTGGACAGATGCCCGGATCCGAGATCAGAACCATGCAAGGAACATTCGCACTGCGACTGAGCACCGCACTGCTGTCTGTCGCGCTGGCAGCCTGCGAGGGCGGCCGCTCCCCGGCGCCGGACCTGCCGTCCAGCGGCCCCGATCCGGTGCTGAAACAGTGCGTGCTCGACAGCCCTCACCTGCGCATCGGCGAAGGCCTGGATGCGCCCGGGCGACTGGAATTCGATGTCAGCGCAGCCACACCCGGCGGGCCCTGTGCAAACAACACCGCCTTCCGCTTCGGCAGCGGCCTGTATGACATCACCGGCGTCGTCGCCAACACCAGCGGCATGGGCTGGGAGAATCCACAGCAGGTTTTCAGTGGCTTGCACACTCGCCTGTACTCACGCGCTTATGCCTTCGCCTCGCCCTGCAACGGACAGCGCCTGATCTTCATCTCGGCGGACATCGGCATTTTGTGGCCGGGCCTGCGCCAGGCCGTCCTGGAAGGCATTGCCGAGGACGAATCTCTGGCTGGCCTGTACGGCCCGGAGAACGTGATGTTTTCCGTCACCCACACGCATTCCGGGCCCGCGGGCTATTCCCATGATGATGGTGGCAACCTGTTCCATTACGGCTTTGACGCTCTGGTCTATCAGACGATCATCGACGGCATGCTCGCCTCCATCCGCGCAGCTCACGCCAACCTCGAAGCCCATCCGGACAGCGCCCCGATCAGGCTCGCGGTTGGCGAACTGCTGAACACCAACATCAATCGGTCGCGGCCCGCTTTCGCGATGAATCCCGAAGCCGAGCGGCGTGAGTTCCTCAACCAGCGTGGCGAGGAGATCGATGTGGACAAGCGGGTGGTGCAGCTCAACCTGCTGCGCGACAACGGCAGCCCGGTCGGCATGATCCACTGGTTCGGCGTGCACCCGACCACGGTGGGCCCGACCCTGACCATGGTCAGCAGCGATAACAAGGGCTTCGCCTCGTTGGGCTTTGAACGGCTCATGGGGACGGACTATCTGGCCCCGCCGGGGCAGGACAGCTTTGTCGCCGCCTTTGCACAGGCTGACGAGGGCGACGCCTCACCCAACATTTTCTACGAGCAGTTCGCCCACCCCGATCCGGCCCGCGGCGGCGGACGGGATGATTTCGAATCCAATGCCATTTCCGGCACCAAGCAACTCGCCAGCGCCCTGGCACTGTATCCCGACGGCGCGCCACTGCGAGGACCGATTGATTACCGCTTCTTCCACATCCCGATTTCGGACATCACGGTGGATGATCCGGTGGTCCTGGCCAGCCTGCGTCACCCGGAAGAACTGGATGCCGAAGTCAAACGCACCTGCGATGGCGCCCTGGGCGTTTCCTTTGGCGCCGGCGCCGAAGATGGTCCCGGCCCGACCGTCGAGGGCGCGAGCTGCGATGATGATCCGGACTATCTGCAGAGCGCCTTCGACGACAGCGAGGTTCTGCTATCGACCACCCTGGCCGGCTTCCCGGGCAGCTGGCCCGCCGGCGCCATTCCGCCACACGCGGCCTCGGCCGCAGCCATGTGCAACCTGCAGGATCTGGGCTTCACCGGCGATTTCGAATGCCAGGCGGAAAAGCCCGTGTTTCTGCCCAGCGGCCCCGACGTGCTGCCGATCCAGCTCTTCCGCATCGGCAACTTCGCCCTGCTCGGCCTGCCCTGGGAGGTCACGACCATGTCGGCCCGCCGCATCCGCGCCCTGATGCTCGAAGAACTGGCGCCGGCGGGCGTCGACACACTGGTCATCGCCGGGCTGGTCAACGATTACGTGAATTACCTGACTACCCGGGAGGAATTCGCCAGCCAGCAATATGAGGGTGCCTCCACCCTGTACGGCCCCTGGACACAGGCGGTGGTGGCCCAGGAGTCCCTCAAGCTGGCCCGCGCGATGCGGCTGGGAGCGCCGGCGCCGGAAGGCGTCGAGCGAGCCGCCACGTCGCCAGGCACCGCGCGGCCACCCTATACGCCCTCCGACACGCCGGGAGATGGCGGCCTGCCAGGCGCTCTGGTCAGCGACGTCCCGGTCAGCGCCCAGCCCGGCGATGTGGTCAGTGCCGAATTCCAGGCCGGCCACCCCCGCAATGACATGCGCATCCAGGCCAGCTACGCCTACGCCGAGCGGGAAATCGGACCGGATGAGTGGGAGACTGTCGCCCATGACCGAGACCCGGAACTGCTCTTCGTCTGGAAACCGCTGAACCCCTCGCCGCTACCCATCGACCCCGCAGTGGTTGGCGCCTCCACCGCACAGATCATCTGGCAGCTGCCGCGCAATCTGCCGGCCGGGCGCTATCGCCTGCGCCACGAGGGCGCCTGGCAAGCCAGCGAACTGCTGGGACCAGAACCTTATGTCGGGACCTCCTCGACTTTCGATGTCAGCGAGCCGGCCTCCGCCTGCCCCTGAACCCGCAGCGGAGCAGGCCCCTGACAGGGCCTGAGCGTGCAAGGATAGTGGCCTCTGCTCCTGCCACGTCCCTGCTGACATGCACAAGCTGCCGGAACTTGCTGCGCTGGAAAAACTGATCCGGGTTCACCGGAGCAGCCTGCGGGTCAGCGTGCCCGCGATTGTGGGCACCGGCGAGGGCTACCCCGTCTATGCACTGGAACTGGGGTCTGCGGCGGACGACTGCCCTGCCGTTGGCTTCTTTGGTGGCGTTCATGGCAACGAGCGGATTGGCAGCCAGGTCGTTCTGGCCTACCTGCATACCGTGCTGGAACAGCTGCGCTGGGACGAAAGCCTGCAAGGTCTGATGCAGCGCTGCCGCCTGCTGTTCATGCCCCTGCTCAACCCCGCCGGCATGGCTTCCCATCGGCGTGCCAACGCGCAGGGCGTCGATCTGATGCGCAATGCGCCCGTCGATAGCGCCTCGGCACACTGGCTGCTCGGCGGCCAGCGGCTCAGCCGTCATCTTCCCTGGTACCGGGGCCATCGGGAGACCCTGGCGCCGGAGAACCAGGCGCTGGTGGAATCGGTGCGCAGCCGCTTGCTCAATGCCCCGATCAGCGCCGCGCTGGACTGCCACTCCGGCTTCGGCTTTCACAACCGGATCTGGTTTCCCTTCGCCCACTCCCGCGAGCCCATTCCGCACCTGGCCGAGATCTTCGCCCTGCGCAGGCTGTTCCGGCGCAGTTATCCCAATCACGTCACCTATCGGATCGAACCGCAGTGCCAGCACTACATGACCCATGGCGACATCTGGGACTATCTCTACCTGGAGAGCCTGCAGCAGGCGGAGCACACCTTCCTGCCGCTGACCCTGGAAATGGGTTCCTGGCTGTGGGTGCGCAAGAATCCGCGCCAGATGTTCACCCGCTCCGGCCTGTTCAACCCCCAGCAGCCGCACCGCCTGCGCCGCATCCTGCGCCAGCATCTGACCTGGTGCGACTTCCTGACCCGGGCGATCGCCTCCCACAGGCTATGGCTTCCCGCCCTGCAGGAACGCGATGACGTGGATGAGAAGGCCCGCCTCTACTGGCGGGACCACTACGCGGCGAACCGGGCCGGCCGCCGGGAACCGCCTGTCCCTAGTCCGCGTAGCCCGGATTGACGCGGTCGAGCTTGCGCAGCAGGCCCGGCCAGGCAATACCGCCCCCGGCGCCACGAGTCACCGCCTCCACCTGTGTCTGGATACCGGCGAGGATCGGGTCGGGGATGGGAATGAGTTCGCCGCCGCCGGCCTGCGCCCTGACCTGTATCATGCAGGCCGATTCCAGCAGATACATGAAGACGAAGGCATCAGCGATGCTGCCACCGCAGGTCAGCAAACCGTGGTTGCGCAGAATCAGAAAATGATTGTTCCCCAGGTCGGCCACCAGGCGGCTTTTCTCGTCCGGATTCAGCGCGATGCCCTCGTAATCGTGATAGCCCAGGTTGGACAGCGCGATCAGAGACTGCTGCGACAGCGGCAGCAGTCCATGCTTCTGGGCTGACACCGCCACCCCGTTGACCGAATGCACATGCAGCACGCATTGCGCGTCCTCGCGCGCCTCGTGCACCGCCGAATGGATGGTGAAGCCGGCGGGGTTGATATCGAAGGGGGACTCCATCACCTTGTCCCCGGCCAGATCCACCTTGACCAGGCTGGAAGCGGTGATTTCCTCGAACATCATGCCGTAGGGATTGATCAGGAAATGATGCTCCGGGCCCGGCACCCTGGCGGAAATATGGGTGAATACCAGATCATCCCAACCATGGAGCGCGACCGCCCGGTAGCAGGCTGCCAGATTCACGCGCTGCTCCCATTCCTGCGCGCTGACTGCCTCCCTGACGCGGGATTCGACATTCGACTGTTCCATTGCGCGTTCCCCCCTGTGCTGACCGGCGTTCTTCCGAAGCAAGGCTAGCACGCGCGGATGACCGTTCGGCGCGCGGGGCTTGCATCTGCCATCACAGCGAGGTAACACAGACTCAGTAGCTGTCGGCGAGGAGGCTGTCCATGGAAGAGATGACACAGACGCTGGAGGACCTGCTCCTTTGCGAGTCCCTGCCCTGTGAACATCGCGACCTGATCGAGCGGTGCCTGGAAGAGGGTTATGCCGCCCTGTCCGAGGATGACAAGTCCACCATTCGCCGCCTGCTCAACCGTCGCGCCGCTTCCCTGGGATCAACCGCCTTGCAGCGCTGGCGCGAAAGACGCCGACAGCGAGAGAGCCGTGCGGCGCCCGCCGGCAAATCGGCAGGCTCCCGCAAGGGCAAGGGTTCCGGCGAACCATTGCGGCGCTGAGGCTCGCCGCCCTCGGCATCCATGCCGCATACTGGGCTTGAGCCCGTGCTTATGCCTTGCCCATGTACAAGTCCCTGCGTCAGCAGACCCTGCACTACTTCGCCCGCCCGCAACAATCGGTCCGGCTTGAGCCGCTGACCGGGCCGCAGGCCTGGCGCGGTGAAGACCTGCGCCAGCGCGATGACTGGATCGACGTGCTTGGCGACGATGACGTCGAAGAACTGAAGCAGGCCGTCGTTGCGGCGGAATCCACCGGCAAATCGCTGGGCGACCTGGGCCGGGGTGACTTTCCCCTGCCCCGCCTGGCCACGCGCATTGCTGCCTGGCGCCGGGAGGTGCGACGCGGACGGGGCTTCGTCCTGGTGCGGGGTATTCCGGTCCGGCACTGGAGCCAGACCCAAGCCGAGATCGCTTACTGGTGCCTGGGTCAGCATCTGGGCATGCCCGGGGCACAGAATCCGCAGGGCGATCTGCTGGGCCATGTCCGCGATCAGCGCACCGGCGAGGATGTCCGCCTGTACCGCACCAATCAGGCCATCAAGGTCCACTGCGATGCCGCCGACGTGGTCGGCCTGCTCTGCCTCAAGGCGGCCCGCAGCGGCGGCCTGTCCCGGCTGGCCAGTTCGGTGACGGTCTACAACGAGCTGCTGCGCAGCAAGCCCCATCTGGTGCCGCGCCTGTACCAGCCGCTGTACTTCGACACCAAGGGCGAGGCTGGAATCCGGGCGTTTCCCGTCGCCCCGTGCGCCTACGCCGATGGTGAATTGCGCACCTTCTGGCAATCGGATTACTACCGCAGCGCACCGCGCCTTCCGGAGGTGCCGGCGCTGACCGATCAGGAACAGGAGTTGCTGGACAGCTACGACGCCATCGCAGATTCGCCCGAAATCCATCTGGACATGGCGCTGGAGCCGGGAGATCTGCAGCTGGTGTCCAACCACAGCATCCTGCACGCCCGCACCGCGTACGAGGACCACCCCGAACCGGAACAGCGCCGCCATCTGTTACGCCTTTGGCTCTCCCTGCCGGAAGCCCGACCGCTGCACCTGCGCTATCTGGTCGCCCGCAGCTGGATGTCGCTGGCCTGGCGCGCCACAAGGCAGCTGATGCGGACCCGCCCGCTGGCCGACGCACACCGAGGAGCCGGTCAGTCCAGCCTGCCCTGAGAGGGCCAGCGCCGCGCCCGGCAGTCCGACAAGCGCTGACAGCATCGCTGGACCGGCAAGAAGCCACGGAGCGCCCTGCCCCGGATTTGCAACGGCATGACTGCGGCCAGGCTGCCTGGCTGATCCGCGACGACACCAACCGTGCTGCGATCCTGGCGCAAGCTCCCACGAGGCCCCGGCATCCGGAGACCCGAAACTAGCTGACCGGGGCGAGTTCTCCCGCCGCCAGGCGCATCAGCAACAGGGCGGACAACCTGGCGCGTTCGCTCAGGCTGTCCACGTGCATGTACTCCTCGGCCGAGTGGATCTTGCCTCCGCGTACACCCAGGGTGTCGATGTTGGGCACCCCGGCTGCGGCCAGATTGTTGCCGTCACAGCAGCCGCCGGTGGAATGCCAGGCCAGCTCCAGTCCCAACCGCCTGCCGCAGTCACGCGCCAGCTCCAGCAGTCGCAGGTTCTGATCCGACAGCAGCTTGGGCGGACGTGTGAAGCCGCCATGCAGTTCAATGCGAATGCCGTCACGCGCCTGTATGGGCGCCAGGGCCTTTTCGATCTGCTGCAGGCACCATTCGGTGTCCTCGGGCCGGGCCAGACGCACATTGAAGCGGGCTACCGCGGTGTCCGGCACAATGTTGACCGCGCCGCCACCGTGGATGTAACCGGGGTTGAAAGTGACCCCGTCGCGCTGGCCGTTCAGGGCATCGATGGCGGAGACCGCATCGCACAGCGCCCGTATCGCATTGCGCCCCAGATGGTGTTCGCGGCCGGCATGCGCGGCCCGCCCCCGAGCGACCAGGGCGAAATTGCCGGAACCCTTGCGCTCGCCCGCCAGGCTGCCATCGGGAAAGCTGGGCTCGTAGATCAGGCCGACGTGACAACGTCCGGCGGCCTGGGCGATCAGCTCCGCCGAACCCTGCGAACCGATCTCCTCGTCCGGGTTGAGCAACACCTCCCAGCCCAGCCGGCCCGCCAGCGGGCTGCGCTCCAGCGCCTGCAATGCCGTCAGCATCACGATCAGTCCGCCCTTGAGGTCGGCCACGCCCGGCCCGTTGATGATGCCCTCCTCCAGTGTTTTCACCTGCTGGAAGGGGTGGTCGGCCCCAAAGACCGTGTCCAGATGCCCGCACAGAAAGACCTGCACCGGCGCCTGCGGATGCTTGCGGATACGCAGGGCGTCCCCCAGCGGTCGGCGCAGCAGGCTGCCGTCATCCGCCACGGTCTCGAATGGCGCCACGGGCAGGCGTTCGGCCTGACCGCCGAGTCGCGCGAAATCCTCCCGCAGCATGTCACCTACCCGGTTGACCCCGGCCACGTTGAAACTGCCGGAGTTGACCTCGGCCAGGGCGATGGTGCGCTCCAGCATCCAGTCCTGACGGCCCGCAATCCATTGACTGGCTTCGTCAAGAACAGCGTCATCGACAACCATGGCGCTCAAAACTCCAGCCCGGGGGACAGGCTGTCCGGCATCACGCAGTGCGCCTGCTCCATGGACGCCACCGGATAGGCGCAATAGTCAGCGGCATAGTAGGCGCTGGCCCGGTGATTTCCGCTCGCACCAATACCACCGAAAGGCGCGGCGCTGGCGGCACCGGTGATGGGGCGATTCCAATTCACGATGCCCGCGCGAATGCGCAGCAGGAACTCCTCCCAGTGGGCTGGCTCGTCACTGATCAGACCGGC
>JBFKIN010000068.1:0-10227 GCA_041632255.1 Oceanococcus sp.
GCGCCGACGGGGCTTGGCCGCACGGAAGACCAGGCCGCGCCATGCACCTGATGCGGTCGCAGCGAAGCGTTGGTTTTCCCGGGCAGCTCGCGACAGAAACGGTTGTCGAAAACGGAATCGCTCAAACGGGCCTCAGCAGGAACAGGGAGCATCCCAGTGTAGATGGTTTGATGTCGCGGGGTGGGCGAGAAACGTCGCAAGCCCCAGCCCCACACCCTGGCCGTCAACCTGCTGCAGGCGCGCCGGCTCAAGGGCTATTCGCAGCCGATACCGCCAGCCTGGCCGAGAGCCCGCACGCCACTTTGGCGCGCATGGGGTCGGGCAGCGGAAAGGCGTCTCGGGAACGGCTGATTCGGGTCACCGTCGCGCTGCGTGTCAGCAACGAGAAACCGCCGAGAGCGCTCCAGGCCGCCAGCAGTACGCCGCGCGCGCTGGACATTCCGGCCAGAATCGAGGGCCGCGGCGCCATCCGGGTCGACCGGGCACGGCCGAAGCCATCCACGGCCTCGACATCTTGCGGATCAGTCTCGCACCCGGCACGACCCACCGCGGGCATCGCCATCTGCGCGACACCGGCAGGTTTCTGCAGCGCCTGCGTGGCACGGGGAGCACTCTGGTGGCTGGCCATCAGCCTCCGGTCGAAACCGGCGACATGTCCGCCTTCCCCGGCGATCAGACGCCTGGCGACATGAACCGGAAGAACCGGACCTGAGTGGCCCTGACTATCGTCCTGGCCGTGCTTCTGGGTGACTGAACTGCCAGTCAGGCGCCGGCCGCGACCCGCATCAGCTGACCGCAGAGCCAGGCCGCATAGGTTCCCAGCGCATAGCCCAGCACCGCCAGCAGCACGCCGACCGGAGCCAGGGACGGATGAAAGGCGCTGGCCACCACTGGCGCGCTGGCCGCGCCGCCCACGTTGGCCTGGCTGCCCACCGCGAGATAGAAGGTCGGCGCCTTGATCAGCCGCGCAACCGCCAGCAACAGGATGGCGTGGATCAGCATCCAGGTGAGGCCCACGCCAAACAGGGCCGGATTGCTGAAGATCGCGGTGAGGTCCATGTGCATGCCGATGGTCGCCACCAGCACGTAAAGCATCACCGAACCCAGCTTGGAGGCACCCGCCCCTTCGAAGTGACGCCAGCGGGTGAAGGACAGCAGCAGGCCCATGGTCGTGGCCAGCACGATCAGCCAGAAGAAGCTGCTGCTCAGGGACAGGCGCTGGGCCCAGGCCTGCCCCTCGAACATCGCGGCCAGCGGTGTCGCCAGCGCGTGGGCCAGCCCGGTCACCCCAAAGCCGATTCCGGCAATGAACATCAGGTCATTCAGCGAAGGAATACGCGCGTGCTCGGCATGGAAAGCCTGCACGCGCCGCCTCAATTCGACCAGGCCGGTGGTGTCGGCGCCGCGCTTCGCGTCTATGCGATCCGCCCGCGCCGCCATCCACAGCAGCACCGCCATCCACAGGTTGGCGACAAGCACGTCGACCGCGACCATCATCCCGAACAGATTGTCATCGACCGCGAAGATCTCCTTCATCGAAGCCATGTTGGCGCCGCCGCCGATCCAGCTGCCGGCCACCGTGCTCAGCCCCCGCCATGTCTCCCCGGCGACGGTCTCCGGACTCAGCTGAGCCCACAGCAGCAACGCCAGCGGCCCACCGATGACAATGCCCAGCGTTCCGGTGAGAAACATGATGATGGCCTTCGGTCCGAGCCGGCTGATCGCGGGAAGATCAATGGACAGGGTCAGCAGCACCAGCGTGGCCGGCAACAGATAGCGAGAAGCGACGTAATACAGCTGCGAATGCTCGCCGTCGATCAGACCCAGCGTGTTGTACAGCGCCGGAATGAAGTAGCACAGCAGCAAAGCCGGCACGTAGGTGTAGAAGCGACGGAATAGTGGCAGCGGGCTGCTGGCGGTATAGAAGATCAGCGCCAGGGTGGCGGCCAGCAGGCCGAACACGATGGCATCGTTCTGGATCAGGGAGGGCATGAATTCTCGTGACTTTGTGGCCGGTAGTGCGTAGACTGCGTCGCGTCATGCCCGGCCTCCTCCGGTGACGCCCGCTGCTGCCGCACCCAAGCGCCACAGTATCGGCATGACGTCCCCGCACCGCAAACCGCGGTGATCCCGGCCTGCACCGGAACGCTGCGAGCGATCGCGCGCGTCAGGCCAAAAGAGACCTCTATTACATGACATTTGAAAATCTGGGGCTGAACTCTCAGCTCCTGTCCGCGCTCGCGCGCGCCGGCTACACCAGCCCGACCCCGATCCAGCAGCAGGCCATTCCGGCCGTACTGAACGGCGGCGACGTGCTTGCAGCAGCCCAGACCGGCACCGGCAAGACGGCGGCCTTTTCCCTGCCGATCCTCGACCTGCTGGACCGCAACCCGGCGCAGGGCAAGCAGCCGCGCGCCCTGATCCTCACCCCCACCCGCGAACTGGCCGCCCAGATCGGCGAGAGCATCGCCGCATACGGCGCCGACCTGCGTCTGCGCCACCAGATCATCTTCGGCGGGGTCAGCGCCCGGCCTCAGATCGACAAGCTGCGTCGGGGCTGTGACATTCTCGTTGCGACCCCCGGCCGCCTGCTCGACCTGGCCGGCAGCGGTGACCTGCGCCTGGATGACGTCGGCATCTTCGTGCTCGATGAGGCCGACCGCATGCTGGACATGGGCTTCATCCATGACATCAAGCGGGTGATCAAGCTGCTGCCGCCAAAACGCCAGAACCTGATGTTCTCCGCCACGTTTTCGCCGGAAATCCGCCAGCTGGCCCACCGCATCGTGCACCAGCCGACCGAGATCGACGTTGCGCCACGCAATTCCGCCGCGAAGCTGATCACGCAGAAGATGATTCGGGTGGCCAAGAGCCAGAAGCGGGAATTGCTGTCCTGGCTGATCGATGCCCACCAGTGGGACCAGGTTCTGGTTTTCACCCGCACCAAGCACGGCGCCAATCGCCTGGCCCAGCAGCTGGAAACCGACGGCATAGGCGCCGCCGCGATCCACGGCAACAAGAGCCAGAACGCCCGTACGCGCGCACTGGCTGACTTCAAGTCGCGCCGCCTGCGCGTGCTGGTCGCCACCGACATCGCCGCGCGTGGCATCGACATCGACCAGCTGCCGCATGTGATCAACTACGAGCTGCCGAACGTGCCGGAGGATTACGTCCACCGCATCGGCCGCACCGGCCGCGCCGGCAGCGAAGGTGAAGCGCTGTCGCTGATCTGCAACGAGGAGGTCAAGCTGCTGAAGGCGATCCAGAAGCTGCTCCAGCGGGACATCCCGCAGTGGGACCTGTCCGACCGCTTCCACCTGCGGGCCGACAGTGGCCCGGCAGAACCGGAACCGGCTCGTAACAACAAGCCGGCAACGGCGGGTAACAAATCCGCCCGCCCGGCCGGCAGCAAGCCGCCGCGCCGCCGTCGCTCACGCGGTGGTGGCGACGCCCAGAGCCGGCGCCGGTCCGGTGGTCCGGAGCGTCGCGGCTAAGCCTGCGTTGCGGCGGAGTTTTGCCCCGGCGAAACTCCGCCGACGACCAGGGGTCCACAGGGAGCCGTGCCCGGCCAACGGTCGCTGATCGCGGTCAGTGCGAGAATAGGCCACGGTTCAACGCGAAGGAGCTTTCATGCATCCCCTGGTCGCTTTTGTTCTGCTCAGCCTGTGCGCGGACGTCGTCGCCGCGCATGACATACCGCAACCGCGTCAGATCAGCGTCGAGGGACAGGCCGAGCGACTGCTGGAACCGGATATCGCACGCCTCAGCATCAGCGTTCAGGGCCGCGCAAGCAGCCCCGAGGGCGCCATGAATCAAGCGGGGGACAATGCCCGGACGGTGATCGACGCCCTGTCGAAACTCACCCCGGCCCGGCATCTGCGCGCCACCGACACGCAGTTGCGTCAGGTGGTGAAGGGTACCGAACGTCACTGGCGCCGGGACAGCAGTGAACCGATGGAAATGCTGGCCACCCGCAACGTGCAGGTCGAGCGCCTCGACATCGACAAGCTGCCCGAGACCATGCGTGCGCTGTCACGCCTGCCGCTGGCCAGGATCGACCGGGTCAGCACCACCTTTGAGAAGGCTGACGAGGTCGTCGACGAACTCACTTTGCTGGCCCTGGATGATGCGAAGCTGCGCGCGCGCCAGATGGCCGAACGGCTCGGCGTCCGCCTGGGATTGCCGCTGTCGGTGAGCAGTCATGGCAGCGCACCCGCCCAGCCGCAGTTCGCGGTGCGCGCCCTGGCGATGGAAAGCGCGGATGCCGGCGGCGGCTTCGAGGCCACCGGCCAGGAAAGGATCGAAGCGCGGGTGCAGGTCAGCTTCGAACTGGAGGCACCCTGAGTCCTGCGTTCAGGACTTGTCGGGCAAGTCCTCCGGCAGATAGCGCGGGTGAAGCTGGACCGGTTCAATCTTGCGGCTGCGCATGCGCAAATTGATCATTTCCACCGTCACTGAAAAGGCCATGGCGAAATAGATGTAGCCCTTCGGCACGTGATGCCCCAGCCCGTCGGCCACCAGCACCATGCCGATCATGAACAGGAAGGCCAGCGCCAGCACTTTCACCGTCGGATGGCTGCTCACGAAATCGCCGATGGCCCTGGCAAACAGCATCATCACTGCGATGGACACGACCACGGCTGCAACCATGATGGCAATCTCGTCCACCATGCCCACCGCCGTGATGATGGAGTCCAGCGAAAACACCATGTCGATCAGGATGATCTGCACGATCACGCCCCCGAAACTGGCAGCGACTGCCGAAGAGGCCGAGCCTGCCTGGCCTTCCAGCAGGTGGTGTATTTCCGTGGTGCTCTTGGCGATCAGGAAGAGTCCGCCGCCCAGCAGAATCAGGTCCCGCCCGGACACGGCGTGAGACATGACCTGGAACAGGGGCGCCGTCAGGCCGACAAGCCAGGCCAGCACGAGCAGCAGTCCCAGCCGCATGAACATGGCCAGAAACAGGCCCAGCATCCGGGCGCGTTCGCGCTGCGCGGGTGGCAGCTTGTCGGCCAGAATCGAAATAAACACGATGTTGTCTATTCCGAGCACCAGTTCCAGCGCGGTCAGGGTCAGAAAAGCCGCCCATGCAGCGGGTTCGGTCAGCAGTTCCAGCATGCTGATAGGTTCGCCTGAATCGTGGCACGATTCAATCGATTCGCCCTTGCCCCTGGTCCCGCATGCCGCATATCCCACCCCTGCTTACACCACCGCCTGTCCCGCGACGACGCACCTCCGTGGTGCTCCAGGAGCTCGTCACCGGCCCCGATGCCGGAACCACGCGGATCCGCTTCGGCGATATCGTGGAAAAGCTTGGGGACCGCGCTCATGGCTTGCTGCTGATCCTGCTTGGCACCCTGAACATCATCCCGATGGCGGCCGTGCTGGCAGGCCCCGCCATTGCGCTGGTCGGCCTGCAGATGCTGGCCGGCAGGCGCCAGCCCTGGCTGCCGCGCCGACTGCTGGCGCTGGAACTGTCCGCCCGGCAGTTGGACGGGATGCTGCTTCGCCTGCTGCCCTGGATCGTCCGCGCGGAACGTTACCTGCGCCCGCGCTGGCCGTTGAGCGAAGTGCCGGTGGTGGATCGCCTGCTGGGCGGGCTGATCTGCCTGCTGGGCCTGGTGGCGGCAATTCCGGCGCCCTTCACGAATGTGCCCCCGAGCATTCCCGTGATCATCATCGGTCTCGGCCTGGCTGAGCGTGACGGGCTGTTCCAGTTGCTCGGCACGACGGCTGGCGCCCTGGTCCTGGCCCTGCTGAGCCAGATTCTGCTGGGCTTGCTGCGCAGCCTGTTCTAGACGGGTGACAGACCTTTTCCTCAGCGTGCCAGCTCGCCGCCACCTTCGCGCCGATACTGCAAAGCCACCCGCTTGAGATAACTCCGGGTTTCCTTGAAGGGCGGCACCCCGCCAAAACGCTCCACGGCACCCGGTCCGGCATTGTAGGCCGCGAGCGCCAATTCGGTCTGATTGTCGAAGCGCGCCAGCATCTGGCTGAGATAGGCAATGCCGCCGCGAATATTTTCAGCCGGGTCGAAAATGTCCTGGACACCGAGCTCCCGCGCCGTCGCTGGCATGAGCTGCATCAGCCCCTTGGCACCCGCACGCGACACGGCATTGCGGTCCAGGCAGGATTCGACCCGCATCACCGCCGCGACAAGCCGGGCGTCCACCCCGTATTCGCCAGCGTACTGATCAACCAGGCGCCGATAGGTGTTCATGCGCGCCCGCATGATTTCGGGGCGGTAGCCGGCGCAGGAGACGCGGTAGGGCTGGCGACCATAGCTGCCCAGATAGGTGAAACCATGATCCGGGCGGCGCTTCTGATCGGTGTACAGACGGCTCCCATCGGGCTGCTTGTACATGTGGATCCTGCCCTGGGCCGAAGCATTCCCCGGGATCGTGCTCCCCATCATCAGCGCCAGCAACAGTATCAATGATCCCCTCATGCCGCCTATTTCACACACAGTTGGTCCCGGGGGCAAGATCGGTGGTGTCAGGCCCTTGCCATTTTCGTTACACCGTCCAACATAGGATTGAGACCGTCCATCGGATCAGCCGGTGCAACTATCTGCTGAAACGATGTCTCAAAGGTGGGCAGGGTTGCGTTTCGCAATGCCGGGCACGCCGGTCGTCACCGGATGCCCCAGCGGCGCGCGCCCGCGGTCAACGGCACAAAGGGCATGCGATAAGAGAGGTGGCGCAAATGGGCATTCTGCAAGGGTATCGAGAGAACTACGCCAAGGGCCGCGACGAGGAAATGTCGCTGGAAGATTACCTCGAGTTATGCCGCAATGACCCCATGGCCTACGCCACCCCGGCCGAGCGCATGCTGCGGGCCATCGGGGAGCCCGAGATCGTGGACACGCGGCAGGACCCGCGCCTGTCGCGAATTTTCTCCAACCGCATCATCAACCGCTATCCGGCCTTCTCCGAGTTCTACGGCATGGAGGATGTGGTGGAACAGATCGTGGCCTACTTCAAGCACGCCGCACAGGGTCTTGAAGAGCGCAAGCAGGTCCTTTACCTGCTGGGCCCGGTGGGCGGCGGCAAGTCCTCCATCGCGGAAAAGCTCAAGCAGCTGATGGAGGCCTTCCCCATTTATGCCATCAAGGGCTCTCCCGTGAATGAGTCACCGCTGGGCCTGTTCCATCCGGAGCGCGACGGCGAAGCCTTGCACGGGGAATACGGCATCCCCCGGCGCTACCTGACCGGCATCGCCTCGCCCTGGGCGATCAAGCGCCTCGCCGAATTTGACGGCGATCTGTCCCAGTTCAAGGTCGTGCGCGTCCAGCCTTCCGTGCTCAAGCAGATCGCCATCGCCAAGACCGAACCGGGCGACGAGAACAACCAGGACATCTCCGCCCTGGTCGGCAAGGTGGACATCCGCAAGCTGGAGGGCTACGCCCAGAACGACCCTGACGCGTACAGCTACTCCGGCGGCCTGTGCGCGGCCAATCAGGGCCTGCTCGAGTTCGTCGAGATGTTCAAGGCGCCGATCAAGATGCTGCACCCGCTGCTGACCGCGACCCAGGAAGGCAATTACAAGGGTACCGAAGGATTCTCCGCCATTCCCTTTCAGGGGATCATCCTGGCCCACTCCAATGAGTCCGAATGGCAGACCTTCCGCAACAACAAGCACAACGAGGCCTTCCTCGACCGCGTCTATATCGTGAAGGTGCCCTACTGCCTGCGCATCTCGGAAGAGAGAAAAATCTACGAGAAACTGCTGGACAACTCCTCGCTGGCCGAAGCCCCCTGCGCGCCCGGCACCCTGGACATGATGGCGCAGTTCTCGGTACTGACACGGCTGGTCGAGCCGGAGAATTCGTCGATCTACTCCAAGATGCGCATCTACGACGGCGAGAACCTCAAGGACACCGACCCGGCGGCCAAGTCCATCCAGGAGTACCGTGACTTCGCCGGTATCGACGAGGGCATGACCGGCTCCTCCACCCGATTCGCCTTCAAGGTGCTGTCCGCGGTGTTCAACTATGACGCGGAAGAAGTCGCCGCCAATCCGGTGCATCTGATGTACGTGCTGGAGCAACGGGTGCTGCGCGAGCAGCTGCCGGACGAGACCCAGCGCCGCTACCTGGAATTCATCAAGGGCTGGCTGGCGGTGCGCTACGCCGAGTTCATCGGCAAGGAAATCCAGACCGCCTACCTGGAAAGCTACTCGGAGTACGGCCAGAACATTTTCGACCGCTATGTCACCTTCGCCGACTACTGGATCCAGGACGAGGACTATCGCGACCCGGACACCGGGGCCAGCTTCGACCGCGCGGCGCTCAATGCCGAACTGGAAAAGATCGAAAAGCCGGCCGGCATCGCCAACCCCAAGGACTTCCGCAACGAGGTGGTCAACTTCACCCTGCGCGCGCGGGCCCAGAACGAGGGCAAAAACCCGGCCTGGACCAGCTACGAGAAAATGCGCGACGTGATCGAAAAGAAGATGTTCTCCTCCACCGAGGAACTGCTGCCGGTGATCTCCTTCAACGCCAAGGCCTCGGCGGATGAGTTGCAGAAGCACGAGAATTTCGTGGATCGCATGGTCGAGAAGGGTTACACCCGCAAGCAGGTTCGCCTGCTCTCCGAGTGGTACCTGCGGGTCCGCAAGTCCGCCTAGCCATTCGGGCCCGCAACGGGGAGTCCGCAGATGTCCATCATCATTGACCGGCGCCTGAACGATCGCAAGAAATCAGCGGTCAATCGCCAGCGATTCCTGCGCCGTTACAAGAAGCAGATCCGTCGCTCGCTGGGCGATGTGGTCTCGGAGCGCTCGATCACGGACATGGATCACGGCGGGGAGGTGAAAATCCCGGTTCGGGACATATCCGAACCAACCTTCCGTCATGGCCAGGGCGGCGACCGCAACATCATTCATCCGGGCAACAAGGAATTCGCGCCCGGCGACCGCATTCGCCGCCCCTCCGGCGGCGGGGGCGGCGGCTCCGGGGACGGCGAGCCCAGCGAGTCGGGCGAAGGCGAGGACGAGTTCATGTTCTCGCTCTCCCGCGAAGAGTTCATGAACCTGTTCTTCGATGATCTGGAGCTTCCCCGACTGGCGCGCAATGCCCTGGGTGACATCCGCGAGCCGAAATGGGAACGTGCCGGCCACACCCCCAGCGGCACGCCGATGAACCTGGAGATCACGCGCTCGCTGCGGAACGCCATGGCCCGCCGTATCGCCCTGGGCGCACCGCTGCGCCGGGAACTGGAAGCCCTGGAGAAGTCAGGAGGGTCGCAGCAGGAGATCGAAGCACTGCGCGAGCGACTGAAGAAGATTCCCTATCTGGACGAGTTCGACCTGCGTTTTCGCAACAAGACGCAGGTGATGAAGCCGGTCAGCCGCGCTGCCATGTTCTGCCTGATGGACGTCTCGGCCTCCATGGACGAGGCCAAGAAGGATCTCGCCAAGCGCTTCTTCACGTTGCTTTACCTGTTCCTGTCGCGCAAATACGAGCATGTGGAGGTGGTCTTCATCCGGCACACCTCGGACGCCGAGGAGGTCGATGAGCAGACCTTCTTCTACGATCGCAAGACTGGCGGCACCATCGTCTATTCCGCGCTGAAGCTGATGCACGAGATCATCCTCGACCGCTTTCCCACCGACAGCTGGAACCTCTACGGCGCCCAGGTTTCGGACGGCGATGCCTTCGGCGCGGACACCGAAAAGAGTCGCGCCATGCTGCAGAACAAACTGCTGCCGCTGCTGCGCTATTTTGCCTATGTCGAGGTGCCGGACAGCGGCGAGCGCGCCACTCCGCTGTCAGCGGTCTACAGGCAGATCGTGGACCCGCGCTTCGCCATGCGCTGCGTCTCCAGCCGGCGTGATGTCTACCCGGTGCTGCGCGAGCTGTTTGCCCGGGAGGCCGCGTGAGCGAAGGCGCCCCCCGCGATTACCTCTCCACCGGCGCCGAGTGGTCCTTCGAGCTGATCCAGGACTACGATCTGGCGATCGCCGAGATCGCCCGTGACGAGTACGGACTGGACACCTATCCGAACCAGATCGAGGTCATCGCTTCCGAACAGATGCTCGACGCCTATGCCTCGCTGGGCTTGCCCATCGGCTACCCCCACTGGAGCCACGGCAAGGAGTTCATTCGCAACGAGCAGCGCTACCGCAAGGGGGCCCAGGGCCTGGCTTACGAGATCGTGATCAACGCCAACCCCTGCATCAGCTATCTGATGGAGGAAAACACGATGCCGATGCAGGCTCTGGTCA